>JBJMQJ010000106.1:0-17082 GCA_045802765.1 Myxococcales bacterium | reverse complement strand
GTGGATCGCGGGCATCACGATGTGGCTGGGCGGCTCCTGCGCGAGCTGCACGATCCGTTCGCCCAGGTCGGTGTCCACCACTTCGATTCCGCGGGCGATGAGGTACGGGTTGAGGTGGCACTCCTCGGTGAGCATCGACTTGCTCTTCACCAGGCGCGTGACGCCTCGTTCGAGGAGGATGCCGTGCACGATGCGGTTGTGCTCTTCCGCGTCCAGCGCCCAGTGCACGCGAGCTCCCCGCGCGGTCGCGTTCCGCTCGAACTGCTCCAGGTAGTCGGCGAGCCGCGAGAGCGCGTGCGCCTTGATCCGGGAAGCCTGCTCGCGCAGCTCCTCCCATTCGGGCAGCGCCGAGGCGGCGCGGTCGCGCTTCTGGCGCACCCACCAGACCGCCTGGTCGTGCCAGGCGCTGCGCGGCTGATCGACGAGGAACAGCGCGGCGCGCTCGGAGTGCGTGCTCACCGCGGGGCCTCCGCTTCGGCCAGCAGCTCGGCGAGGTGAAGGACCCGCAGCGGCTTGCGGTCGCGCCGGATGAGCCCCTCCAGGTGCATGAGGCAGGACATGTCGCCGGCGGTGATGACCTCGGCCCCGGCATGCTGGTGGTCGGCGACGCGGTCGCGCCCCATCCGGCAGGAGACCGCCTCTTCGTCGATGGAGAACGCGCCGCCGAATCCGCAGCACTCGTCCGGGCGCTGCAATTCCACCAGCTCGAGCCCCTCGATCCCGGCGAGCAGCTCGCGCACCTTGTCGCGCGCCGGGAGGATGCGCTCGCTGCCGGTGCCGAGCCGCAGCTCGCGGAGGCCGTGGCAGCTCTGATGCAGGCCGACGCGCGCTGCGAACCGGCCGCGCGGGCGCGCCTGCACCACGTCGTGCAGGAATTCGCAAAGCTCGAACACCTTGCCGTGCAGCCCGGCGGCGCGCTCTCCGAGCAGCGGTCCGTAGTGGTTGCGCACCATCGAGGCGCAGCTTCCCGAGGGGCAGACGACGTAGCGGTGGTCGCGGAAGACGCGCAGGAACTTCTCCGCCAGCGGACGCGCGTCCGTGAGGCTACCCGCGTTCGCCATCGGCTGCCCGCAGCAGGTCTGGTCTTCGGGAAAGGTGACGTGCGCGCCGTGGCGCTCGAGCACCTCCGCCGCGGCGAGCCCGACGCGGGGATAGAACTGGTCGACGTAGCAGGGCACGAACAGCGCGACGTCCACTTCCCCGGGATAGCAGAGGACCGCAACCCGTGCCATCTCGACCGTGGCAACTCTCGGGGCGCGCGCGCCGCCGACAAGTCACCGCGGCGCGGCGAATGGACCCGTCGGCGGCGCCCGTCCGGAGTGGCACCGCTTCGGGCCCAGCCTACCGCGCCGCGGCGCTCCCCCTCACCGCCTGGCCAGCGGCTGCGCGTCGCTGGCCGGCTGTTCCACCTCGGCCGGCCGCTGCTGCGCCGCGAGAGTGGAATGCAATTCGCCCAGGCGTGCCAGTACGTGCGCCGAGGCAGCGAGCCACCCGACGACGAGAACCACCGGGAATAGCCAGCTACGAACCCGCTCCATGGCGCACCTCCCGGCGGGCACTCAAGCACCGGCCGTGCCATGGGCGGGGGCGCCTTTCCCCAGCGGAAACCGCGGCCCCGGCGCGAGCGCCACGTCCACGCGGAGGTGGCGCCACGGCGGCGCCTCCGCTTCAGCCGTGGAATTCGCCGCGGTCGATCCGGTAACGCTTCATCCAGCGTTGCACCTGGACGCGCGCCTTGCCGAGCACACGGGCGGCGGCCGTCACGTTGCCGCCGTTTTCCCGCAGCGCGGCGACGATCTCCTCCCGCCGCCGGCGGTCTGGCTCGGGCAGGTCCTGCGCGCCCGCCATCCCGCGCGAAGTCGGCTCCGTCAGGCTGGTCGCCACGGGCGGGGGCAGGTGTCGCAACTCGATCGGCGCTTCCCCGGCCAGGACGACCGCGCCCTGCAGGCACCGCTCCAGCTCCCGGACGTTGAGCGGCCACGCATGGACGAGCAAGGCGCGCGCCGCCTCCGCGCCCAACACGACGCGACGCCCGCGAAAGTGCCGCTGCAGCAGCGCGGCGACGAGCAACCCGAGGTCTTCCCGGCGCTCGCGCAGCGGGGGGAGCTGGATGGTGACGCCGCCCAGCCTGGCGAGGAGGTCCGGGCGGAACTTCTCCTCCGCCGCCAGCGCCTCGAGATCGCGGTGCGTCGCCGAAACGAGGCGCACGTCGATCTTGATGGGCCGCGTCGCGCCGAGGGGCTGCACCTCTCCCTCCTGCAGCACGCGCAAGAGCGCCGCCTGGGCAGTGAGCGGCAGGTCGCCGATCTCGTCGAGGAAGAGCGTCCCTCCATGGGCGCTGCGCACCAGCCCGGCGCGGTCGTCCTCGGCGCCGGTGAACGCGCCCCTGCGGTACCCGAGCAGCTCCGATTCGACGAGGGCGGCAGGGATCGCTCCGCAGTTCACCGCCTGGAATGGTCCGGCGCGCCCCGAGAGCGCATGGATGGCGGAGGCGACCACCTCCTTGCCGGTGCCGCTCTCTCCACGCACCACGACGGGCACCGTCGAGCGGGCGACCGCCTGCGCCCGCGACAGCGCCTCGGCGAGCGACGGCACCAGCGTGGCGAATCCGCTCGCCGCCGGCGCGAGCGAGCTCGATTCGACCACTTCTCCGCTCGGGCGCACGCGGGCGCGGAAGAGGAAGAAGGTATGGCCCAGCTCGATGAGGTCGCCGTCCTGGAGCTCGGCGCGCTGGCAACGCCGGCCTCCCACCAGCGTGCCGTTCTTCGAGCCGAGGTCCTCGATGGTCCAGGAGCCCACGACCCTGCGGAGGAGCGCGTGCGCGGCGGACATCCAGGGATCGTCGACGCCGACCGTGAGGCGCGACACGCCCGATCGGCCCTCGCGCGAGGTGCCGCGGCGCTCGGCGCGGCCGAGCATCACCTCGTCGACGTGCTGGAGGGAGCAGCGCATCGCCGGAGCGCCGGGGCGGTCGCAGCTGAGCACGAGGAACAGATGGGGAGCTCCAGATCGATCGGCGGAGCCGCCTCTGATTTCTCGCGAAAGCGTCTTGGTGGGTGGTCCCATGGCGTGCCGCGCCGCTCCGCGGCGCAGGTTCGAGCGTGCTCCGCGCGGCGCCGCGCCGTCAAGGAGGGTGGTGCTCCGCGGCGAGATCCGACAGGTCCAGTCAGGCGGACCAGCGGCGCGGCCGGTCGCGCAGCTCGCCCGCGCCAACCGCCTCGCAGAAGGCGAGGAACCGTTCCCGGGGAACCCCGGCGAAACGGGTCTCCTCGAAGGTCCCGATGGGCGCGTCGGTGCGCAGCGTGGCCAGGCGGCGGTAAAGGAGGGCGTCCTCCCGGCGCTCCTCCAGCGTGGCAGCGAGCCGGGGTGCCTGGCGAACGGCGGGCCACGCCGCCGGGTCCGCGGGGATGTGCTCGAGGTGGATGAACTTCGCCAGCACGGCCGAGGCGCTCTTCTCGCCGAATCCCGGCAACCCGGGGATGCCGTCCGCGTCGTCGCCGGTCAGGGCAAGCAGATCGGGGACGCTGGGCGGCCGGACCCCGCGCCGCCGCGAGAGCGCCTCTTCGTCCACCACCACCTTCCCCCGCCAGTCGACCTGCACCACGTGCGTCCCGCGCAGCGACTGTCCGAGATCCTTGTCGGGAGTGAGGATGCGAACCTGGTCGACCTCGCCGGCGAAGCGCGCCGCTCCGGTGGCGAGCGCGTCGTCCGCCTCGAAGTCGCGCATCGACCACACCGCCATCCCCAGAGCGGCCACGGCCTCTTCCGCCGGGTCGAACTGGGCGAGCAGCTCGGGCGGGACTCCAGCCTCGGTCTTGTAGCCGTCGAACAGGTCGTTGCGGAAGCTGCGGATGGGGTTGTCGAAGGCGACGGCGACGTGTGTCACCGACTCGCCCTCGTCGTGGAGCAGCGCGAGCATCGCCGAGGCCAGCGCGAGCGTCGCCTTCTTGTCGCTCCCGTCGGGCGCACGGTGCGGAGGGCGCTTGGAGAAGTACGCGCGGAAGAGCTCGTAGGTGCCGTCGACCAGGTGCAGGCGCATCCGCCACCCAGTGTAGCAGGGAGGCGAGGCGGTCACCGCAGCAGCGCGGCGCAGAGCCCTCCGAACGCGGCCGTTCCGAATGCCAGCCAGGCCAGGTAGTCCCCGACGCTGCCGGTATGCGCCTCCCGCAGGATCCGCAGCGGCAGATCCCACAGCGTTGCGCCGACCCTGCGCAGCCCGGCTGGCAGCTTGTGCCTGAAGAGCGCGACGGCGGCGAGGGCCAGCGCGAGAGCGCCATTCAGCAGGCTGCGCGGCACGTGCGCGGCCAGAGGCTCCTCGATCGTCCCGGGCGCGGGCTGCGTCGTCCCCTCCAGGACGTGGGCGGCAATGCCTCGCGCATCGACGAAGCGCGCGGCTGCCTCATGTGCCGTGCGACGCGCTCCAGGTGCAAGCCCGAGGGCGAGCGACAAAGCGAGCAGGAGGGCAGGGACCGCCCACATCGTGACGGGCATGCGGCGGCGCGGTCCGCCCGTCTCGGGCGCCTCGTCGGTCTCGCCGCCCACCTCCGGCGCGTCGGGCTCCGAGACGCCCCAGCCGAGGAAGATGCGGCCTGCCGCGCGCAGGACGGCCCCGCCCGTCATCGCGCCGGCGAAGACGAACAGCCATGGCACCCAATGCAACCCTCGATGCCCGGCGGCGACCTCGATCTCGGTCTCGCCGAGGAACAATCCCGCCGGAGCCGCGCCCGCGAGCCACACGCCGCCCAGCGCAAACAGCACGCCGACACCCGCCAGCTGGCCACCGCGTCCCTGCAAGGCCAGCTCGTCGACCGACTGCAGGCGGTGGAGCAGGATGCCGGCGCAGAGGAACAGCGCTCCCTTCACCAGGCCGTGCCCGGCGACGTACAGGGCCGCGCCGGCGAGCGCGCGCGGATCGAGCAATGCGAACGCCGCGATGAGCGCGCCCACGTGGCTCACGGTGGAGAACGCGAGAAGGCGCTTGAGGTGCCGCTGCGCGAAGCAGAGCAGGCCGCCGACCACGGCGGTCAGCGCGCCGAATCCGAGCAGCAGGCCGCGCACGCGAGCCTGGTGCGCCCCGAGCGCGCCGGAGAAGACGGTCCAGTACACGCGGGCGACTGCATAGAGCCCGGCCTCGACCATCACGCCGGAGAACAGGACGCATACCGGCGTCGGCGCCACGGCGTGCGCGTCGGCGAGCCAGAAGTGGAACGGGACCATCCCTCCCTTGACGAGGAAGCCGCAGACGATGAGCGCGAAGGCGACGATCACCAGGCCGTCGGCGGCGGGAAGGGCGCGGCCGATCTGGGCAAGGTTGAGCGCGCCGGTGCGCCCGTAGAGAAGCGCGATGCCAGTCAGCACGAGGAAAGCGCCCACCGTGTTCACCGCGGCGAAGTTGATCGCGCCCTGCAGCGAGGCGGGCTCCTCGATCTTGTAGCCGCACAAGGCGAACGCCGCCGCGCTCATCAGCTCGAACCAGACGAACAGGTTGAAGAGGTCGCCGGTGAGCCCGAAGCCGCAGAGTGCCCCGAGGAAGGCGAGCATCAGCACCTGGAAGTGGGCGTGGACGTCGTCGAACAGAGGCCGGGCGAAGAGGATGGCGGCCAGCACCAGCACGCCGCTCAGCGCGGCGAATCCGGCGCCGATCGGGTCGATGGCGAGCGCGATTCCCAGCGCGATGCCCTGACGGGGAGTCCAGCCGCCCAGCCAGTAGGTCAGCGTCTGGTGCCGGCTGCGCGCGAGGAGGACGAAGCAAAGGGCGGCGGAGCTTCCAGAGGCGAGCAACGCCACTGCGTCCGCCACGCGGCGCGGCACGCGCCTGCCAACGGCGGCGAGCAGCGCGGCCGCGAGGAGCGGAATGGCGATGGGGAGGGCGTCCACGTCAACCCCGCAATCGCCGGAGGGCGTCGGGGTCGAGCGTCCCGGCGTGCTTGTGCGCCTGTACCGCGAGCGCGAGGAGCAGCGCGACCACGGTGGCCTCGACGACTACGTCGGTGAGCATCAGCGCCTGGACGACGGGGTCCACCGCCCGCGAGCCGGGCGGCGCGTCGACGAACACCGGCGCGACTCCGCCCTCGACGTACCCGACGGCGAGGAGCAGGACGTAGGTGGAGGTCTGGAGGACGCCGATGCAGATCACCAGCTGCACCAGGTTCTTGCTGGTCGCCGCGCCGTACAGGCCGCAGAGCAGGAGCCAGGCCGCTACCACGTACGGAAGGAGTCCCGGGCTCATCGGCCCTCGCGCCGCAGCCTGCGCCGCAGCGCTTCCTCGATGAAGGCGGTGAGCAGCAGCATGAATCCCCCCGCGACCTCGACGCCGACCACCAGGTTCAGCGCCTGGATGGTGCCCGCGGAATTCACCTCGCCCGGCTTTCCCAGCGGAAGGAAGTTGCAGAGGAAGTGCGCGCAGAACAGCGCTCCGAAGAGGCCGACCGCGACGTAGCTCGCTGCCCCCGCCGCCTCGGCGATCTCGGTGAGCGCCTTGGGCGCGATGCGGAGGAAGGTGCGCGCCTCAGCCGCGAGGTAGACGGCCAGCGGCGCGGTGGCGAGGACCACGCCTCCCTGGAACCCGCCGCCGGGCGAGACCGCCCCGTGCGAGATCATGTAGAGGCCGAAGACGACGGTGAGCGGCACGAGGATGACGCCGAACATGCGCACGGCTTCGCTGGTCGGCGGCGGCGTCCGGCGGGGCTCGCGGTCCTCGTCCTCCTTTTCTTCCTCGCCGGCCTCCCGCCGCAAGAGGAGCGCGGCCCCGGCGACCGACGCGAAGAGGATGAACTCCTCGCCCAGGGTGTCGAAGCCGCGGTAGTCGAAGTTCACCGCGCTGACGACGTCGGTCGCATGCCGCTCCGGGACGGCAACTTGGTTGAGCACGTTTCCGTACGGCCCCGGATACGAACCGAAGGCGGGCAGCCCGCGCATCCCCCAGAGGAGGAGGGGCAGGAGCCCTGCGACGCCGAGGACGAGCAGGACGCGCCTCATCCGGGGCGTTCCTTCGCGCCGCCGCGCTCTTCGTCCTGCTGGTGGACCTTGGCCAGGGCCAGCAAGATCATGAGGGGCAGCGCCACCGCGCCGACGACGATCTGCGACAGAGCTACGTCGGGCGCCTGGAAGACGAAGAACATCAGGGCGAGGAGCAGCCCGTAGAAGCTCACCGCGATCGACTGCTCGAGCGGGTCGCGCGTGCGCACCACTCCCGCGCCCGCCACGGCGACGAGGAGCAGCACGCCGGTCTGCAGCCAGCCCATCATTCCTCCTCGACCAGCTCCAGCTCTTCGGCAGGGGGCCAGCTGCCCTTCTCGCGCACGTAGTGGGCACGGGCCGTGGCGTGCGTCACGACGGCGTTGAGGAAGAAGAGCAGGAAGGCGGCCAGCGCAGCCTTGCCGGCGGCGAGCTTGTCCGACCCTCCGACGAAGAGCGCGGCGACGATGCAGGGCGCGGCGATGCTGGCTGGCGGCGCGATGAAGTGCAGCTTCTGGTACGGGTCGCGCATCGCCAGAAGGCCGATCGCCGAAAGGAGGGTCACCGCCACCGCGATGACGAGCAGGACGTCGACCGCGATGCGCGCCGTCACAGCCACCTCTCCAGGAAACGCGCGAAGACCATGCCGCCTCCGAACGTGAGGAGCGCCAGCGCGAGCCCCAGATCGTAGAAGAGCGGGCGCTGGAAACCCTCCGCGAGCAGGAGCAGCACCAGCGATTCGCAAACGCCGGCCATCTCCAGACCTACGAGCCGGTGGACGGGTCCGCCGCGCAGGCAGGTCAGGGCGCACGGGACGAGGGAGAGGGACAGCCCGGAAGCGGCGACGAGCCAGGCGTTCACGGCCGCGCTCCGAGGTCCTTGCTGATCTGGAGGACGGGGCTGCGCTTGATCTGGTGGTAGACGAGGTGCCCGCGCTTCCTGTCGACGCCGATGACCACGAAGTTCGGCGTGCTCGTCGTGTAGGCCACGACCAGGGCGCGCCGCGCGGCGGACTCGTCGTCGTCGCCGCCAGCGTCGAAGGACACCGCCAGGATCAGCGACTCGGCCGGCTTGCGTCCGAGGACCTGCCGGAACAGCACCGCGAAGATCTCGCCCGTCCCGGTGACCGCGTAGATGGGCAGCCGCCACATTTCCAGCAGCCAGCCCAGGTTGCCGCGGAAGCCGGCGATGTGCTGCGCCCAGACCATGTGCGCCGCGGTGGCGGCGAGCGCCGAGGCGAACGCGCCGGCGAGGAGCTCGTTCCATCCGATCTTCCCGACGAAGAGGATCCATGCGCCGAGCGAGAGGGCGAAGGACACGGCCAGGAAGATCGGGCCGCCTTCGTTTCGACGAGCGGACATGCGCCGGTGAGCTATGCACGCGCAGTGCGGATGCAAGCCTGCGTTGCGGTGTGAACGCGCTCGCGCGACCTACGCAGGAGCTTTATACAGACCGGCGGTTTGCGCGCGGCTGCGCACCAGCGCGAGGACCACGTCGCAGGTCGGCGTGGGGAGCCCCACCAGGCGGCCCATCTCCACCACCGCCCCGAGGAGAGGATCGATCTCCATCGGGCGGCCTCGCTCCAGGTCGACCAGGGTGGACGGCTTGTGCACCCCGACTTCCGCGGCGCCGGCGATGCGCGCGTCCACGTCGAGCGGGAACTGCACGCCGAGCTTCTCGGCCACGGCCTGGGCCTCGACCATCATCTGCCGCGCCACCGCGCGCGTACCGGCGTCGGCCGTGATGCTCGAAAGGTCGCTCATGGTGAGCGCGCAGATCATGTTGAAGGAGAGGTTCCCCCACAGCTTGATCCAGAGATTGTCGCGGATGCGCGTCCGCACCGGGCACCGCAACCCCGCCTCGATCATGGCCCGCGAGAAAGCCTGCGCGCGCTCGCTCTTCGACCCGTCCGGCTCGCCGATGTCGAAGCGGTTTCCGTAGGTGTGCTCGATGACGCCGGGCTCCACCACGTCGGTCGCCGGGTAGACGATGCAGCCCACCGCGCGGCTCGGCGGCAGCTTCTCCCAGAGGACGCCGCGCGGATCGACCGTCTGCAGCCGCGTGCCTTCGTACGGGCCGCCGTGCTGGTGGAAGTACCACCACGGGACCCCGTTCACGGCCGGAATCAGCGTCGTGTGCGCCCCGAGCAGCGGCTGCACGGCGTCGGCAATGCCGGGCAGCGCGTGCGCCTTCACGCTGAGGATGACGTAGTCCTGCGGCCCCACCTCGCGGGAGTCGTCGGTGCAGCGGGGCCGGACGACCTCGGTCTTGCCTTCGCTGATCAGCTTGAGCCCGCGCTCTCGCATGGCCGCAAGGTGCGGGCCGCGGGCAATGAGGCTCACATCCTGGCCCGCGAGCGCGAGCTTCGCGCCCATGAAGCCGCCGATCGCGCCCGCGCCGAAGACGGTGATCTTCATCCGCCCAGGCCGAGCTTCGCAGCCAGGCCGATGCGCTGCAACTTGCCGGTGCGGCCCTTGGGAATCTCCCGCACGAAGACGATTTTGCGGGGCACCTTCCAGTGCTCCAGCCGGCGGGCCGCGAACTCGCGCAGCTCGCGGTCGGTGCAGGTGTGGCCGTCGCGCAGCACCACGGCCGCGGCGATGTCCTCGCCCAGGCTGTGGTGGGGGATGGCGAACGCCACGCACTGCTGCACGGCGGGATGGTCCATCAGCACCACGTCGATCTCGATGGGCGCGATCTTCTCGCCGCCGCGGTTGATCAGCTCCTTGAGCCGCCCGGTCAGCCGCAGGTAGCCGTCGCGGTCGATGACGCCCTGGTCGCCGGTGCGGAACCAATCGTCGATGAAGGCGTTCTCGTTGGCCTCGGGGTTCGCCTCGTAACCGGGCGTGACGTTCGCGCCCCGGATCACCACCTCGCCGGTCTGTCCCCGGGGGAGGATCTTCGCCTCCTCGTCCATGATGGCGACCTCCGGACCGGCGGGGACGCCGACAGAGCCCGACTTGCGGTCGCGCGGGGGCAATGGATTGGAGGTCATCTGGTGGGCGGCCTCGGTCATGCCGTACGCCTCGATCACCGGGCACCGGAAGGTGCGCTCGAGCTCCGCCATCACCTGCGGCGCGAGCGAGGCGGAGGAGGAGCGGATGAGCCGCAGCCGGGTGCGCCCGAGCCCCTCCGAGTGGCGCGAGGCGCGGGTGAGGATCGCCTGGTGCATGGTGGGGACGGCCGTGTACCAGGTGGGCCGGACCTCGTCGAGCCAGTTGAAGAAGCGCAGCGCGTTGAACCCGGGCGAGCAATGCACCTGCGCGCCCGCCGCGATCGAGGAGAGCACCGCCGCCATCAGGCCGTGGATGTGGAACAGCGGCATGATGTTCAGGCAGACGTCGTCGGGCGTGAGCTGTAGCGCCGTCATGATGTTGCGCGCCGACGTGGTCACGTTGCGGTGCAGCAGCGGGACGATCTTCGGACGGGAGGTGGAGCCCGAAGTGTGCAGCACCAGCGCCACGTCGTCGGGTTGCGCCGGGCCGCCTTCGAACGGACCCGCGCCGTTTTTCTGCAACAGACGCAGCGAGAAAGCGCCGGCGCCCTGGTCGCGGTGGGGAACGAGCTCGATCACCGGGATGCGCAGCTTGGTCGCGACTGCCCGGGCAGGCGAGTCCAGGCCGGCCTCGACGACCAGCGCCTTGGCGCGCAGATCGGTCAAGTTGAACTCGAACTCGTCGGCGGTGAGGCCGCGGCTGAGCGGCGCGGTGGTAGCGCCCGCGCCAACGGCGAGGAATGCCGTCGCCGCCTCGGGGCCGTTGGGGAGGACCAGAACGACGCGATCGCCGCGGCCGATGCCGAACGAATTCAGCTCCCCGATCGTCTTCTGGACCAGCGCGCGCAGCTCGCGGTACCGCAGCGGCGGCACCGCTTCCGGCGCTCCGATCGCCACCGCGCCGTCGCCGCCGCGCTGCAGCAACTCGCCGATCGTATCCATGTATGCACTGCGTTATGGACACGATTTCGGTCAATCGCAAGATCGCAGGTCAGTCGAGGAACCTGTACGCGGGCAAGGTCAAGAAGTCATTGAACTCCTGGGACAGGACCAACCCGTCCAGGATCTCCGTGGCTTCACGTAGCCGCCCCTGCCCGGGACCGCCCAACTTGGCCACCTCCTCGTCGCGAACCTTCTGATACAGGTCCGCGGAAGCGGTGCGTCCGTCCGCCAGCTTGGCTGAGTTCCGCAGCCACTGCCAGAGCTGGGCGCGGGAGATCTCCGCCGTCGCGGCGTCCTCCATCAGGTTGTGGATGGCCGCCGCGCCGTTCCCCAGGAGCCAGGAGTTCAGGTACTGCAGCGCCACGTCGACGTTGTTGCGGAAACCCGCCTCGGTGATCGAAGCGCCCGGGATGCGCGTGTCGGTCAACTCGTCGGCGGTGACGCTGACCTCGCTGCGCAGCTTGTCGATCTGGTTCGGCCTGTCGCCGAGCACGTTGACGAATTCCTCCCGGGAGATCTGCACCAGATCCGGGTGGGCGACCCAGGTCCCGTCGAAGCCGTCGGTCGCCTCGCGCTTCTTGTCCTCGCGCGTCTTCGCCAGCGCCTTCTCGTTGATCTCGGGGTTCTTGCGCGAGGGGATGAAGGGCGCCATGCCGCCCATGGCGCTCGCGCCGCGGCGGTGGCAGGTCTTGATGAGCAGCTCGGTGTACGCGCGCATGAAGGGCACCGTCATGGCGACCTGCACGCGGTCGGGCAGCACCTTGTCCTTGCGCGTCCGGTACTTCTTGATGAGCGAGAACATGTAGTCCCAGCGTCCCGCGTTGAGGCCGCTCATGTGCTCGCGCAGCTCGTAGAGGATCTCGTCCATCTCGAAGGCTGCCGGCAGCGTCTCGACCAGGACCGTCGCGCGGATGGAGCCGCGCGGGATCTTCAGCGCGTCCTGCGCGAGCACGAAGGCGTCGTTCCACAGCCGCGCCTCGAGGTGGCTCTCGAGCTTGGGGAGGTAGAAGTACGGGCCGGTGCCGCGGTCGAGCTGCTCGCGCGCGTTGTGGAACAGCGTGAGCCCGAAATCGATCAGGCTGCCCGAGATGGGCTGCCCGTCGACCAGGACGTGCTTCTCGGGGAGGTGCCACCCGCGCGGGCGGACGAGGAGCGTGGCGATCTTCTCGTTCAGCTTGTACTGCTTCCCCTCGGGCGAGGTGAAGGCCAGGGTGCGGCGGACCGCGTCCTTCAGGTTCTGGTGCCCGACGACGATGTTGCTCCAGGTAGGCGAGAGCGCGTCCTCGAAGTCCGCCATGAAGACGTCGGCGCCCGAGTTGAGCGCGTTGATCATCATCTTGCGCTCGACCGGGCCGGTGATCTCCACGTACCGCCTGGCCAGGTCCTTGGGGATCGGCGCGACCTTCCAGTCGCCGTCGCGGACCTTCTTCGTCTCGGGAAGGAACTGGAACTCCTGCCCGCGGTCGAGCTCGCGCTGCCGCTCGGCGCGGCGCGCGAGGAGCTGCTCGCGACGCCCGTTCAGCTCGCGGTGGAGCCGTTCCACCAAGGCCAGCGCCTCGCGCGTGAGAATGGCCTCCGACCCGGCAACCTTCGGACCCTTGACCTCGATGCCCATGCTGTCCTCCGAGGGGCACCTTCTTTAGCACCAGCCCGCACCGCCCGTCACCCATCTGCCGCAGGGAAGGCAAAAAGCCTTCACCGCGAAGACCGCGAAGCGCGCGAAGGGTTTTTTCCAAAGATTTTACTTCGCGCGCTTCGCGCTCTTCGCGGTGATCTCTTTGTCTAGGGGTGAGGCGCCATGAAGACGAGCAGGGCGGCGCGAGAGGAGGAGCGGTTCGCCACGCCGTGCTCGCTGCCGGCAAGGCAGAGCGCGACTTCGCCGGCGCGCAGCTCGCGGGTCTCGGCGCCGACGCGCACTTCCACGGAGCCTTCCAGCACGGCGTAGAGCTTGTCGCTGCCCGCGTGGGTGTGGGCCTTCTGCTCCTGGCCGGGCTCCAGGCAGTAGACGTCGCAGAAGAACCGCTCCGTCTCGAAGAGATTCAGCTTCTGCAGCTTGTCGGGCGAGAAGCGGCGCAGCGCCGCGAAGCTCTTCACCTCAATCATTCTCTTCCTTCGTCCCGGTCAGCCCGTACTTCTGCGCGTTCATGCCGACGATGACCGCCGCCAGCACCTTGGGCACGTATTCGCGCGTCTCCTCGGGGAGCTTCTTCAGGCGGTACAGGTGCCAGAAGTCGCGGCGCTCCCTCTTGAACCCGCCGGGCTCGCTCGCGATCTGGTGCAGCACGCGGCGGACGCCCGACTCCCCGCGGTTGTAGCTTGCCATGGCCAGCATGAAGGAATCCTCGCCGAACTCGGCGAGCAGGTTGGCGAGATAGCGCGACGCGGCGCGCGTGGCCTTGGGCGGGTCGAGCCGCTCGTCCACTTGCGAATCGACGCGCAGGTTGTAGTTGCGCGCGGTGTCCGCGCCCAGCTGCCACATGCCCGCGGCCCCGGCCTTGCTGCGGGCCGCGGGATCGAATTGCGTCTCCGCCCAGGCGATGAAGGCCATCTCCTCGGGCAGGCCGAGCGCGCCGAACTCCTTCAAGATCATCGGCCAGTACTTCTGCTTGCGGCGGTAGATGAACTTCAAGTTCCCTGCGTGCAGCAGCTCGTCGACGTGGAATTGCAGGCGCTCCTTGAAGACGGGCGGCACGGCGTAGGTCTTCGCGTCGAACTTGGTGAGGATCTTGCGGATGTCCCGATCCATCTGGTCGCCGGCGTTGGCCACCTCGGCGGCCTTGCTCTTGTCGGCCTTGCCGAGGTCGTCGATCGCCTTCTGCGCGTTGCCGGTCAGCTGGGCAAGGCGCTGCTCGAGCTGATCCAGCTTCTGGGCGTCGGTCTCCGAGTCCATCGCCTGCTGCACCTGCTGGATCTCCTTGTCGAGCTTGTTCTTCGTCTGCACCAGCCCGGCGATCTGCCTGCGCTGCTGCACGATCACGACCGACATCGCGCCGACGACGATCACGGCCGCGCCGGTGACGGCCGCGACCACCCTCACCCAGCGCTGCTTCGTCCTGGCCTTGGTGCTGAACTGCACCTGCCGCATGGTCTCGGCCATGATGAACATCGTCTTGCCGCTCGATTGGCCGCCCGTCTTTCTCCGCTCGAGCGCGACCTTCTTCGCCGCCAGCTCGGCAAGCCGCGCGGTCTGCGTATCGGCGCTCGCCTTCAGACGATCGGAGATGGCCGAGATCTCCTCGCTGTCGTCGATGGCGCGGGGCGGCTGGGAGATCTCCTGGAGCAGGATGGCCTCGGTCTTGAACGAGGGCCCTTCGAGCAGGATGCCGTCGAAGTGGATCTGGAGCAGGGGGCCGCCGCTGCCAATCTGCAGCTTGTCGCCGGAGGCGAGCCGGTGCTTGCTGACGCGCCGGCCGTTGATCAGCGTGCCGTTGGTGGAGCCGGTATCCACCACGAACCAGTTGCCCTCCTCGAGCAAGAGCTCGGCGTGGTGATTCGACACCTTCGGGTCCTTCACCTGGTCGAAGCGGACGTCGCATTCCGGCGCGCGGCCGATGCGCAGCAACGGCTTCGCCAGCTCCGCGGTCCGCCCCTGCAGGCTGCCGGAAAGGTGCTTCAGCCGGATCAATCCAGATTTCCCCCGGCCGCAGCCTACCCCGCCTCGCTCCCGCTGCCGAGCACCGACGGCCCTCCGGCGCTGCTTCGCCGTTGGCGCACCGGGTGAAAGGAAAACGGATCACCGCGAAGAGCGCGAAGATCGCGATGGTTTTTCCAGCATTCGGCTTCGCGCGCTTCGCGTTCTTCGCGGTGATCTCTTTGCCGTTCTAGCGGGAGGGGAGGAGGCGGAGGATCTTGTCGCGGTCGGGGGGACAGTCGCCGCGGCCGTCGCAGTTGCTGGTGGTGAGGTAGGGGACGCCGTCGGGGCCCATCACGACGTCGCGCAGGCGGCCTGCCTGGTCCTGGAAATAGACCTCGTGCAGCTCGACGACGGACGGATCGGCGGAGCTGGGCTTCACCCGGTGCAGGTGCCTCGAGCCGAGCGTTCCGACGAGGAGGCTCCCGCGCCAGTCGGCCAGCGCGGTGCCCGTGTAGAACGAAGCGCCCCCGGGCGGGACGGCGGTCTCCCACGTCAGCGACGGCGTCACCATATCCGCCTGGGTCTGGCATCCGTAGATCGCAGGCCAGCCGAGGTTCGCTCCCGGTGAAACGAGGTTCACCTCGTCGTGGCCGCGCCGCAAGAGCTCGCCCGAGGGACCGTGATCGGTCACGAAGAACCGGCCTTGCCACCAGTCGAACCCCTGCGTGTTGCGCACGCCCAGCACGTACAGCGGGTTGCCGGGCACGGGATTGTCGTTGGGGACCTCGCCATCGGGCGTGAGCCGCAGCACCTTGCCGCCGAGGCTGCCCCGATCCTGTGAGCGATCGGGATCGCGGACATCGCCCGTGCCGACGTAGAGCATGCGGTCGGGGCCGAAGCGGATGCGTCCCCCGTCGTGATACGCCGCGGAAGGAATGCCCTCGACGATTCGCCGGTCGAACCGCGCGGAGCCGAGGTCGTCGGCGATGCGCCAGCGCTCGACGCGGTTCGACTTCCGCCCGCCTTCGCGCACCGTCATGTACAGGTAGATCCAGCGGTTGCGCGGGAAATCGGGGTGCAGCGCGACACCGAGGAGGCCGCCCTCCTCGTCGGAGTCCACGGCGATGGTGGCGATTACCGGCAGCTTGGTTGCGTCACCGGCCTTGCGCTTGACGAGCGCCGGCACCAGGCGCAGCCTCCCGGGCCGCTCGGTGACCAGCGCATCTCCTCCGGGAAGGAAGGCGATTCCCCAGGGCACTTCCAGCCCTGCGACCACGGTCTCCAGCTTGACCTGTGCCTTCCCTTCCGGCCCGAATCCCTTCTTCACCAACTGACACTTTTCCACCGCCCCCGCCGCCCGCGCGACCAGGAGCGCCAGCACGATGGGCAGAGCGCGCATGACGATATTCTAGACGAACGACGGCACCACGGAGCACACGGAGTCTTGGTTTTAAAAACAGTGAAAACTCCGTGTGCTCCGTGACCTCCGTCGTGCAATCAGTTTGTCCGGACTTGCTGCGAGGGGGGGAGGGGCGCAGAATTCCCGTGGAGGCGCATGCAGCCGTTCGAGCACACGCCACCCGAGGCGCGAGAGCTGCTCGGCAAACCGATCCGGGACTTGGGGCTCAAGCTCGACGGGTCGCCGGTGGAGAAGTACGTCCAGCAGCTCCACCGCGAGCTGGAGGCGAAGGGGCTGGAGCGGTTCCGCCCGGCTTGCTACCTCTCCGACGAGTGGGCCTGCCCTGACCGCGAGCCGATCATCGGCATTCCCTTCTATCTCGCCGATCCGAAGCTGCAGGCGCTCGAGCGCTCGCTCAACGATCTCGAGGACGAGCGCGAGATCCTCATGTACCTGCGTCACGAGGCGGGCCACGCCTTCAACTACGCCTACGAGCTCTACAACACCCCGGAATGGATCGAGCTGTTCGGCCCCTTCGACCGCCCCTACGTCGAGACCTACACGCCGGTCCCGTTCTCCAGGCGTTTCGTCCGCCACATCGCCGGCTGGTACGCGCAGAAGCACCCCGACGAGGATTTCGCCGAGACCTTCGCGGTGTGGCTCACGCCGCGCTCCAACTGGAAGCGCAAGTACGCCGGCTGGCCCGCGCTGCGCAAGCTGGACTACGTCGATCGCATGGCGCGCGAGCTGGGCCGCACCGAGCCCAAGCGCGCCTTGGCGCGGGCGCTGGCGGAGCTGCCCGTCGACGAGATGACCGAGCGGGTCGAGGAGTTCTACCGGCGCACCGTTCCCGACGAGGCGCCGAACATCGCCGACCTGGTGCCCGACGCCGAGCTGGAAGACATCTTCGACCCGGGTCCGGCGCGCGAGGGCTTCTCGCCCGCCGCCGGCCTCTTCTCGGCGCACGGAAAGGCGCTGGCGGACAAGATCACCTACTGGACCGGGATCCGGCGCTCGCTGGCGAAGAAACTGGTAGAGCAGATGGCGCGCCGCGCACGCGAGCTGGACCTCCAGGTCACCGCGGGGCGCGAGACGCAGCAGCTGATCGAGGCGACGGTGCTCGCCACCACGCTGGCGATGAACTATCTCCAGCGCGGCAAGTTCGAGGAGCGGTGACGTGGCGGGAAAACTGAAGATCGCCGTGCTGTACGAGCC
>JBJMQJ010000105.1:0-7821 GCA_045802765.1 Myxococcales bacterium | reverse complement strand
CGGCCTTGAAGTTGTCGATGTCGACGTACGCGAGGCAGAGCGGCGTGCGATCGCGCTGCGCGCGCGCGACTTCCTGCCGGAGCCGTTCGACGAACGCGCGCGCATTGGCGAGGCCAGTGAGTGCGTCGGTCCGCGCCAGCCTCTCCGCGTCGCCGAGCAGCTCGGCCAGGCGGCGGTTGATGCCGCGCAGGCGCTGCTGGTCGCCGCGGATGCGCGCCGTCATGGCGGCGATGGCGAGAAGCATGACGAGCCTGCTGCCCGAGTTCCAGAGCAGCACGCGCAGCGACTCGCCACGCTGCCCCCAGGTCTCCGCTGCGAACCAGCACACGCTCGCAGCGAGCGCGGCAACGAGCCCCGGTCCGCGCCCGAGCCACCACGCCGCGGCGAGCACCGGCGCTACGTAGAGCAAGGTGAACGACATCCACGGCCCGGTGACGTAGTCGAGGACGCCGACGAGGGCGACGCCGACGACGCACAAGACCGCAAGCACCGTGCGGATGCTGGGCAACCGGAAGCTCAAGAGGGTTGAGGGTAGTCGCCGGAGTCCGCCAGCGCACTGGCGACGGACGACCAGTGTTTCCATTCAACGTTCCCCGGTGCGGCCCGTTGTCCTTGACCCAGCAAGTCTGCTGCGGCATACAGACCCGCCCCGGCCGCGCCCAGGTAGCTCAGTTGGTAGAGCAGGGGACTGAAAATCCCCGTGTCGGTGGTTCGATTCCGCCCCTGGGCACCAACAAGCACTCGGAACCGCACGGGTCTTCTGGCGATTGAATCGCTTCAGTATCGCTGATCGTGCTTCGACCGTGCTTCGGCGTACCGGGTCGCTCGGGCAGTTGCGCGCACAGGGGCTGTCCCTCCGCGGTCGTCCGCTTCAGCACAAGCTCAGCAGGAGGAAGAAATCGAAGTAGCGGATTGCACTGCCCCGATCCCAGTGGTTGTGTTGTGTCGCCGCGACGTCGCCGCCCTGTCGTCGCGGTCGAAGCCGAGGCTCAGCATAGTTCCCGACACGGAGAAGCACTCTCTCGCTGCCGCGCTGGGCGCGGTTTCTCCTCGCCAAGGATCCACTGCTCATCACCCGCTCTCTGGATGTGGCGCTCCGCACGATCTTCACGCTGCAGCGCCGGCGCGCGCGACGGGCGGGAGCGCACGCGCCGCGCACGGGGGCGGTGAGCTTCGTGCAGCGGTTCGGCGGCGCCCTAAACGTCAATGTGCACTTCCACTGCGTCATCCCCGACGGCGTGTTCGTCCGCGAGCCGGGCGGCGTGCGCTTCGTGGCGCTGCCGGGGCTGTCCGACGACGAGGTCAAGGAGGTGCTGCGCCGCATCGTGCTTCGCCTGCGCAAGGTCTTGCGGCCACGCCTCGAGGCCAGGCAGGTCGATGCTCGTGTGCCCGACGCGCTCAGCTCCGCCCAAGCCGCGTCGCTCGCTTTCCTCGGCCGCAACCTTCCCGAGGCGCTGCGAATCAAGAGTCAAGCTGCCTACCTCGAGGGCTTCTCGCTCCACGCCGGAGTGCACCTGCACGCCCACGACCGCGAGGGCCTTGCGCACCTGTGCGGCTACGGCGCCCGTCCCCCGCTTTCGCAGGAGCGACTCTCGCAGCTCCCCGACGGCCGGCTCGCCTATCGTCTCAAGCGCCCGGTCGCTCGCGCCGACGAGGTCATGATCCTTGAGCCTTCCGAGCTGCTGCGCAGACTCGCCGCGCTGGTGCCGCCGCCCCGTTCGCACCTGGTCCGGTACCACGGCGTGTTCGGTCCGGCATCGACGTGGCGGAGCGAAATCGTGCCACGCCTGGAGGGGGCAATGGCTCCTCCCCCTACCCCGAGCGCGGAGCAATCGCCGCCCGCGGCGAGCCCACAGCCACAGGGCTCGCGGATCCCCTGGGCGGAGCTTCTGCTGCGCGTCTTTCGCGAGGACGTGCTTCTCTGTCCCTGCGGCGGCCGCCGCGTCGTGCTAGCGTTCATCACCGAGAAGAAGGTCGTGAAGGAGATCCTGGAGCACCTCGGCCTGCCCACGACCGGGCCGCCCATCGCGCGCGCTCGCATCGCCTCCGCGGGCGAAGACGTTCCCTGGCAAGACGACGTGCCCGAGCTGCAACAAGCACTGCGCTGAGGTCGCGGCTGTACCGGTCTGCGCGTATGCCTTGATTTCGCCCTGCGCGGCAGGGTGGGACCCCCTGCCGCGCTTTGCTAGCGCATCAAATTTGGCGAGGAGGGAGGAGTGGAATAGACGGAACACTTCCTCTCGGACCCGGAAACGTTGCTCGTCTGTCCTTTCGCCTCGTCGCTTTCTGGTATTGCCGAAGTTCGACGACGTTGAAGGCCCTGCTCGACGAGCGTGCCGTCACCGTGCGACGCGCAAGATCGCTCGAGAACTGCTCGGCGTCCAGGCGCGGTAATGCGGAACCGAGCGGAATGAAGTCGGCCATCAGCCCGCGCGGGGTGCAGGAGACGAAATCAGAATTGCCGCCGCCGACTTGATCTCTTTCTCTCGGATGACGCCGCTGCCCGAGATGGTGAACACGATCGGCTCCGGGTTCTTGTCCGAGGGCTCTTCCATCGTCACGAGAAACGCAGCTCCGCCGACCTCACTCAGGTAGCGCTCGTAGCAGGCTTTTGCCTGAACATGCGGCGGCTGGATCTGTTCGTGCGCTTCGGCGTCGTCGTGGATCGGGTTGCTCGAGCTGACGATCTACGCGTTCTGGCGACCTGCAAGGAGCAATTCCTTTACGCCCGGCTTCGGAACGGTTTCGGTATCGCCCTTAACATCACTCAGTGCCAGATAGCTGCAGTGGTGCGGAATGTTGAAGAGATCCCATGCAAGCCGCCCCTCATTCTTGTGGAACTTCGTCGTGGCCACGATGTCTTGGAGAACTTCCCAGTCAGAGTCTCCGATGGCCAGATAGTCGACGGTCACGGTTTCCACCATGAACCGGACGTTGAAAATCAGCGAGCATGGGTTCCGGAGATCCTCGCCGCCGTCGTCGACATGCCTGATGAACGGCGAGTGGCAGAAAAACTCGACGCCGTCGCGGCCGAGCTCGAAGGTGGGCACAACCTGCCCAGCGTCGACCATGAGGTGTCGCCTGGAATCGAGCCCGATGTCGTTGTCCTCCAGCCACTGCTTCAGCTTTTCCGGCTTCGAGAAGACGCGGATGCCCTTGCCGGCGCGGAGGCGGTGGCGCGCTTCCTGGCGCCAGATCACGAATTCCTCACCAAGCTCGTCGGAGGCGCACTCTTCGAGGATCATCGCGGCTGGGACCCAGAGCTCGTCGATCGGCACACGGCCGTTGCCTCTGTACTTGTCCGCGTGCCAAAGCTCGAAAAACTCCGTGCTGCCGCTGATGTGATCGCCGTCGGCGTGTGAGAACGCCACGACGTCGAAGGAGTTCTTGTTCGCCTTCTTCAGCTCGTCGACCAGCCTCCCCTTCAGGTTTATCTCGGGCCCTCTGTCCTCCGATCCAGCAACGTGGCGGTAGTCGAGCAGGATCCGCTTGCCGTTCTCAAGAACGATCTGGCACGTGTCGCCATTGCCGACTGGGTAGAACGTGACCTTATGCATCCAGCAGCGCCCTTCCTTCAGGACATCGGCGCCGCGAGACGCGAGCACGCGAACCTGACGCAACCTAACCCCCAGGCGGGGACTGTCAACATGTTCAGTGGGGGAAGACGTTCAGATCTATCCGATGTTATTGAAATTAGGATTGTTTTTTCGTGTTGCCACAGCGCGCTGGACACACTCCTCGGCTGTCCGCGCAGATTGCGTGCGGCCCGCGAACATAGCGCGGCCTCGTCACGTTGCCGAGCTAAGCGTCCATGCGCAACGTCGCGGCGTGAAAATAGAGATCCTGGCGGCAGTCGTCCTGGGGTGTGGATCCAGCGCTGACGTGTTGACCAGCACCTCCTCCGGTCAGCCTGGCGAGGGCGGCGGTGTTGCCGACGCCGGGACGCCGGACGCGGGCAGTCCGGATACCTGTCCGCTGACGCCTCATTGGGTTCGCGATTGGGCTCTGCCCGTGCAAGGCAACCCGACTCTCTCCTTCCATTCGCCGCAACCCGGAGATCTCTGGCTCGAGAGCTTCGATGATATCCACAACTACGCGCAGCTGTACCACCGCGATACAGGGACCTGGACTCAGATGTTTGGAGCTTTCGTTCACGCGACGACGAGCATGTGGGTCCGCACCCCCACGGAGGCGTGGATCCTCGAAGGAAACACCGTCCACATCGTCGGGGCGAATCCACAGACGTTGCAGTTGCCGAACGATCGCTACTACTCCGCGATCGGCGACAGCTGGATTTCGTACTTTCAGCCCGGTCAGACGCTGCCTCCAGGCTGCGCGGTTTTCCCCTCGCTGAACAACCCTGGCGTCCTTGGATTCTTCCGAGTGACGGACAGCGGATTCGTCGATTACCCGATGCCGAATCTATGCAGCATGGACTTGCCCGACGACATTTACATGGGGACCGCCGTGACCCCGTACGGTGGACCGCTTTCGTGGAACGGAGCGACGTGGGACTGGATGCCTTCACACTTCGGCGGAGGAGGGCGCAATAGCTACGGAGTGATCTCGGGCACCGCGTCCGACGACCTGTACATCATCGGAGCCATGCAAACGGAACACTTCGATGGTACTGCGTGGAAGCCTTTCTGGTTCCACACTAGCGACGTGAACGACAGCGGCGTCCCGCGCTCGGTCTGGGCGGTGCCTTGGGGCGGCCCCCGCTGGGGAACCAGCACGACGAACGTCTTCGAGTTCAGCAGCGGCGGCTGGCAGGACCGCGGTCGGCTACCAGGTTCAAGATGTGCAATCCCCGGATGGGCAGTCATCGGCAGTGACAGCACCGACGTCTTCGTCACCGGGGAATGGGTCCAACAGCCTCCTGCCAGCCCGCAGTATTCGATCTGGATCTACCGCTACTCGCCATAGCCACGCGCGAGGCCCGCGTGCGCTGTGCCGCCTGCGGCGACGAGCTGCTGGTCGCGTTCTCGTGCAAGGGCCGCGGAATCTGCCCGTCATGCACGACCCGCCGGATCCAGGGGACCGCCACGCACCTGCTCGATCGTGTCCTGCCGCAGGTGCCGATGCGCCAGTGGGGTGCTCTCGCTCCCGCGCTGGGCTCGCTTCCTGCTCGCCCGTGATCCGGCCTTGATCACCCGGACCCTGGATCTGGTCTTGCGCAGCATCTTCGCCCGACACCGCCTGCGCGCGTGCCGGCTTGGCATCCGCGGCGGGCGGGCCGGCGCAGTCACTTTCGTGCAGCGTATTCGGCGGCGCACTGAACCTGAACGCGCATTTTCATTGCGTGGTCCCAGACGGGGTCTGGGTGCGCGCCGAAGACGGCGTCCGATTCTTCGCGCTGCCGGCCCCACCGACGACGATGTGGGGCAGGTCCTCCGCCGCATCGAGCGCCGCGTCCGCGCCCTCCTCAAGCCCCGGCTCGAGGCCGCGAAGGAGAACGCCTGCCCGCCGGACGCGCTCGCATCTTCACAGGCAGAGTCGGTCCGTGCCCTCCGCGGCCAGCCGCCCCACGCTTTCCAGGCAAAGCGACTCGTGGCGTACCACCAGAGCTTTTCACTCCCACGCCGGCGTTCATTTGCACGCGAACGATCGGCGGGGCCTCGCGCACCTCTGCGGCTACGGCGCCCGTCCACCGCTCACCCAGGAGCTCCCCGACGGCAAGCTCGCCTATCGCATGAAACGGGCACTAGGCGACGGCCGCGATCTCCTCATCCTCGAGCCCCGCGAATTGCTCCGTCGCCTCGCCACGCTGGTCCCTCGGCCGCGGGGCCACCTCGTGCGTTACCACGGTGTCTTCGGGCCGGCATCGAGGTGGCGCAGAGAGGTCATCCCGCCGCCCGTCGTCGAACCTTTGCTCGGCCGCAGCTCAGGAGCCAATCCCACGGGTCATCGACGCACCCGAAAGCAAACAACCGCGCCCGTGCGAATCATGCATTCCCTGGAGCGAGCTGCTCCTCCGCGTCTTCCGCGAGGACGTCCTCGCTTGCCCTTGCGGCGGCCGCCGCGAGGTGATCTCCTTCATCAAGGAGAGGGTCGTGATCGAGCGGATCCTCGGCCACCTCGGCCTTCCCACCACCGGCCCACCGATTCCGCCGGCTCGCCTCTCGGAGCACTCCGAAAGCGCGCAGTGGCAAGAGGACGTCCCCGAGCTGCAGCAATCGCTGCGCTGACCGACAAGCCTCGCCCGATGACTTGAATTCCGCTTGCGCGGCCGCTCCCAGGAGCCGGCCGCGCGAGACTCTGCTACGCTGTCGACGATGCCGCAACCGGCGCCAAGGTCACAGAAGGACGCTTATCGGACCTTTCCCTCGGCGAGAATGGCCGTGGCGGTCCTGGCTCATCGATGAGACTCTGTTGTGGTGATTGTTCCTGAACCGGTAAAACCAAATGTGCCAGACCACGACCAAGTCGCAGACCCGCTGCTGTAGGAATACGAAAAGGCGGTTGAGCCGAGCTTCGTAACTCCGTTTGCAGACGCGGATGCTAACCATCCGGAGCCCGGGTCGGACGAGAACCCGCCAACGGTCACCACTGAGTTATAGGTTGCGCAGGGTGGTCCACCAGAACAAGCCCCTATGTCATAGATACCGAGCAACGTTTGACCTCCTGATAATGCGGTCGGCGTGTACGAGCCAATCGTAGGAGAGTTGTAACCCAGGTAGGTGGTGAAGCGATTGCTTGTAAAGTTGTAGATCGATTTGCTGCCCTCTGTCATGGTGCCGGTGTCCGATGGTGTGAAAGTAGCGGTAATCGAAGTGGGGCCGCTAAGCGTGAAGGTGCAAGGACTGCTGCAATTGCTGGTAGCGCCGCTGGTAGTTACCGCAAATCCCGAAAAGTTGTAGGGGGAAATTGGCGTCGCCGTCACCGTCACCGTCGATCCGATCGGCAGGTTATTGCGGCAGGTGCCACCGCTGTTCGAGCAGGAGATGCCCTCAGGGCTCGACGTTACGTTTCCAGCGCCGTTCACGGTAACGCTCAGGGAATATCCCAAGAGAGCGACGAGCTTCTCGAAGTACGAAGAGAGATGGGTGTATTGCGCGCCGTTCGCGAGGCATCCCTGGTCGTGGACATAGAGAAACCCGGGCGGTCCGTAATTGTTCCTCCCAAATGAGACGATGTTGCTCAGATCAGCATCGGTGAGCGCCGGTGCGAGGTTGTCCCAGTTGGGCTGCCGGACGACATGCGCGAGCTTTGCACTGCTGGTCTTGTACCAATCCGCAGTCGGAGATTGAGGGATGCAGCCGGACGACAATGCCGTGTTGCTAAACCCAGGGCAGAAGCCGTTGCTATAGGTCCATCCGGAAGGCGTGCAATTGGCAGGGTTCGCAGTGCAGACGCCGAAGTAATCCTGAAAATGATCGGGGTTGCCACAGCCGCCGTTGTTGTAGGCGCCGTGCAACACACGCTCGTATGCGATGACGTAATCAGCTGCAGTCAGTACCCAAGAATGACGCTGGTTTTGTGCAGCGACCTTTTCGGCGCTCTCGCCACCATGTTGGAAGCACGCGGGCCCCAAGCACGGTCGCGGCGAAATTCTATTGAAATCACACGGGACCGAGACAGCGATACGGAGAGGGTGAGTCTCCTGCTCGACTCGCACAGACATCAAGCTTGGCCGAGTCTGAACCGCGCAGCTGCTGGTCTGACTCTCGGTTTCCAAGCAAGAGCGATCAACAGGCGCTACCCGTTCGTCTCAGGGATCGCCGCTCACAAAGGCGCGGCGGCATCGCGCTGCGCGCGCGGGCGGCGCAGCCTCCCGGCTGCGCCGCCACCGCATCAAGCCGTCCGTGCTACTGCCCGGCG
>JBJMQJ010000104.1:0-5385 GCA_045802765.1 Myxococcales bacterium | reverse complement strand
GCCGTACTTGTTGGGGATCCACTCGCCCGGCTTGCGGCTGTAGTCGCGGTAGAGCATCGAGGCGACCGCGTCCACCCGCAGCCCGTCTGCGTGGTACTCCTCCAGCCAGAAGAGCGCGCTGGCGAGGAGGAAGTTGCGCACCTCGTTGCGCCCGTAGTTGTAGACCAGCGTGCCCCAGTCGGGATGCGCTCCCTGCCGCGGGTCCTCGTGCTCGTACAGCGCCGTGCCGTCGAAGCGCGCCAGCGCGTGCAGATCGGTGGGGAAGTGCGCCGGCACCCAGTCGAGGATCACGCCGATCCCGCGCGCGTGCAGCGCATCGACGAGCGCGCGAAAGTCGTCGGGGTGGCCGTGGCGCGCGGTCGGCGCGAAGTATCCCGTGACCTGGTAACCCCACGATCCCCCGAACGGGTGCTCGGCGACGGGCAAGAGCTCCACGTGGGTGAAGCCCATCCCGGCGACGTAGTCGGCGAGCTGCGCGGACGCCTCGGCCCAGGTGAGCGCCCGATCTCCCTCCTCGACGACGCGGCGCCAGGAGCCGATGTGGACCTCGTAGATCGAGATTGGTTTGCGCAGCGGATCGACGGCGGCGCGCTGCTTGACGAACTCCGCGTCGCGCCACTGGTACCGTCCCAGGTCGTGCACCACCGAGGCGGTCTGCGGCGGCGCCTCGGTGCGGAAGGCGAGCGGGTCCGCCTTGAGCAGGCGCCCTCCACCGGTGCCCGGCCGCACCTCGAACTTGTAGCGCGTCCCGGGACCCACCTCGGGAACGAACAGCTCCCAGATGCCGGTCGAGCCGATTGCCCGCATCGGGTGCAGGCGGCCGTCCCAGGCATTGAAGTCCCCGACGACGGAGACGGAGCGCGCGGTGGGCGCCCAGACGGCGAACGAGGTGCCGTACGTCCCGCGGTGGTGCGCCGGGTGCGCTCCGAGCCGCTCCCAGAGGCGCTCGTGCCGGCCTTCGGCGGCGAGGTGGCTGTCCAGCTCCCCGAGCGTGGGCGGGAAGCTGTAGGGGTCGCGCAGCGTGAAGGTGGCTCCGCCGGCGTAGCGCACCTCGATCAGATAACCGAACAAGTCGTGCCGGTTGTTGAGCCGCGCCTCGAAGACGCCGCCGCGCCGGTGGACGGCGGGCACGCGCCCACCGAAGTCCGGGAGCACGGTCACGCGCTCGGCGTCCGGGCGGAAGGTGCGCACCACCACGCCGTCGCCGTCCGGGTGCATGCCGAGCACGGAATGCGGATCGGGGTGCGAGAGATCCAGCAGCCGCCGGATCTGCTCGTCGACCTTGGCCAGCGCGGCGGGGCGCCTCATCTCGCCTCCAGCAGGTCGGCCGCCGGGATCTTGACCCAGTCCGGCCTGTGCCCCAGCTCGTAGCGCAGCTCGTAGAGGAGCTTTTCCAGCTCGAGCGATTCGAGCAGCACCCGCGCCGCTTCCGCGTCGGCCGGGAGGAGGCGGCCAGCGCGGGAGCGCCATCCCTGCAGGAACGACTCGCGCAAGAGGCCCGCGATCTCCCGCCGGCCCGCCGAGGCCGCGGCATAGGCGAAAGAGCGCAGCATGCCGGCGACGTCCTTCAGCGGAGAATGCTTCTGCCTCCGCTCCGCGAGCGGCCGCGCCGGCTCGCCCTCGAAGTCGAAGACCAGCCACTCGCCGCCGCTGCGCAGCACCTGACCGAGGTGCAGGTCGCCGTGTTGGCGGATGCGGACCCCCCCTGGCCTGATGCCGCCGAGCCTGTGGATCCGGGCGGCGAGGGCCTTCTGCCGCCCGGCGAGATCGGGCACGGCGGATGCGGCGAGACGGACGGTGCGCTCCAGCTCGCCCAGCAGCGTTTCCGTCCAGCGGCGCAGGTCGTCCTGGACGATCGGTTCCGGAGCGAAACCGGCGCCGGCGTCGTCCGAGGCGAGCGCCGCGTGCAGCTCGCCGATCCGCGCGCCCAGCTCGCGCACGTCGGACAGGGGCGGCTCGCCGCGGCGAAGCGCATCGAGGACGTACGACCACCCGTCGCTCTCGACGTGCACGAAGGCGTGGGCCACCGCGACCGTCGCGTTCAGGGCTCCCGTCGCCGAGATGGCTCCCAAGATCGGCGGCGTCCCCCTGAACCCGCTGCGCGCGAGGAACGCGCCCATCTCCAGCTCTGGATTCACCCCGGGCTCGAGCTTGCGGATGAGCTTCAGGATGACGCGGTCGTCGAAGACGAGCGAGGTGTTGCTTTGCTCCGCGCCCAGCCGCCGCACCGCGGGGAGGCGCGAGAGCCGCTCCATCGGCGAACCCGGACCGTCGAAGCGCTCGCCCTGCAGCGCGCCTGCCGCGGTGGCGACGCGCAGCCGCCCGCGCACGATCCCCAGGAGCGCCCGCGCTGCATCGTCGTCGAGTCCTTCCACGATGCCGCCCTTCCCGGTCCAGGGCCGCAGAGCGAGCGCATAGCTCTCCGCCGGCCGGGGCGGCTCGTAGCGCACCTCGACCGCGGAGAGCAGCAGTCCCGGCGAGAGCTGGGCGCGATCCACGTCGCGCACCCCTGCGATCGCCGCGCCCTTTCCACCAAACCAACGCTGCCGTGACAGCCACGCCGGTAGCGACTGCATGTCGATCGGGAGAGCCATGACCGTCCGCGGTGAAGCGTCAGCGCCGCCGTCCCGGCAGCGGCTAGAAGTAGTAGTCGAAGCCCTGCTCGGTCCGACGGAAGCGCAACACCGACCAGATCGCCGCGGGCTTGTCCAGCGTCAGCCGCGCTTGCGCCGTGGGCCCCTGCCAGAGGGCCCGTTCGTCCGAGAGCAGCTCGTGCACCTGGTAGGACTCGTCGGGCTGGATATTCAGCTCGAAGAGCGGCACGTCCAGGATCGCCTCCTGCGGCGCGAAGGGATCGAGGCTGACGGCCACGAGGATCTGGCTGGTCCGATCGTCGGTCATCTTCGAATAGAACATGACGCGATCGTTGTCCGCCTTGTGGAATCGGAGGTTGCGGTACTGCTGCAGCGCCGGATGCTCGTTGCGGACCCGGTTGAGCGCGGCGATCCAGGGGCGGATGTTTCCCGGCCGATCGAAGTCCCGCTGCACGAGCTGGTACTTCTCCGAATCCAGGTACTCTTCCTTGCCCGGCAGGGCGCGGTTCTCGCAGAGCTCGAACCCCGAGTAGATGCCCCAAGACGGCGAAAGCGTGGCGGCCAGCGCCGAGCGGGAGAGGAACGCAGGGCGCCCGCCCTGCTGCAGATGCTCGGGCAAGATGTCCGGCGTATTCGGCCACAGGTTGCCCAGCATGTACTCGGCCGCCGGTCCCTGGGTGAGCTCGTTCAGGTACTCTTCCATCTCGTGCTTGAAGTTCCGCCAGGTGAAATACGTGTACGACTGATCGAACCCCGCCTTGGCGAGCGCCTTCATCATCTTGGGACGGGTGAATGCCTCGGCGAGGAACACGGCGTCCGGGTGGCGGGCTTTCACCTCGCCGATGACCCACTCCCAGAACGGCAACGGCTTCGTGTGCGGGTTGTCCACGCGAAAGATGCGGACGCCTTGCTCGGCCCAGTGGAGGAACACCGACCGCAGCTCGGCCCAGAGCGATTCCCGCTCGGCGCCCATCCAGTCGAAGTTGACGATGTCCTCGTACCGCTTGGGCGGGTTCTCGGCCGTCTTGATGGAGCCGTCGGGGCGGCGCTGGAACCAGTCGGGCCGCTCCTTGACGTACGGGTGGTCGGGGGAGGCCTGGAAGGCGATGTCGATCGCGACCTCGATCCCGCGCTCCGCGGCGCTCTTCACGAAGCGGCGGAAGTCGGCCAGCGTCCCGAGCTGCGGATGGACCGCCTTGTGCCCGCCTTCGGGAGCTCCGATGGCCCACGGGCTGCCCACGTCGTCGGGTCCCGGCGTGAGCGAGTTGTTCTTCCCCTTGCGCGCGGTGCGGCCGATCGGATGGACGGGCGGCAGGTAGACGACGTCGAATCCCAGCTCCTGCACGTAAGGCAGCAGCCGCTCGGCATCGAGGAATGTCCCATGGCGGCCCGGTTCGCGCGCCGCGGAACGGGGGAACAGCTCGTACCAGGCGCTGAAGATGGCGCGCTTCCGCTCGGCGAAGACGCGCAGCTCGCGCTCGGAGCGCGTCGCCACGGCGCGATCCGGATACCGGGAGGCGGCCTCCGCCAGCCGCGGATCGAGCGCGCGGGAGAGCGTCCCGGCGGCCTGACCGGAGAGGAGCGTCTTCTCGCCTTCGCGCAGGCGCTCGGCGTCGAACGCGCCGGCCGGCCCCGCCGCGGCGGCGCGCTCGGCGGCACCGCGCAAGAGCTGCGCGCCTTCCAGCAGCTCCGACGAGAGGTCCCGGCCCGCCTCGACCTTGCGCGACAGCTCCTGCGCCCAGGTGCGGAAGGCGTCGGGCCACGCCTCGACCTGGAAGCCATACAGCCCGTTCTCGTAGACGGGGAACTGTCCCTCCCAGGCGTCGTTGCCGAGGGGCCGCATGACGACCTCGCGCGCGTCCGCCGCCTTGGGAGTGAGCTGGCGCCAGCGAAGCACGACCGCCAGCTCGTCGTGCCCTTCCTTCAGCACGTCCGCGGTCACGCGCACGGTCTCTCCCGCCGCGCGCTTGACGGGATACCGGCCGCAATCGATCTGCGGTTGAACGTTCTCGATGAGGATGCTGCCCTGGCGTGCGGGCATCCGCTCGCTCCTCGATCGCGCGGGACGCGCTCGAACGAGGAAAATGCGGCGCCTCTGCGTCCGCGGCAGCGGCCTCCTTGCGGTTGCGCCCGCCAGGGCTTCTGGCGGGCGGGCGCCCGCTCCGTGCTAGCGTCGGCGAATGCCAGACGCCGCACCCCGGTTGTCACGCCGGATTGGTCTGGTCGACGCGACGTTGATCGTGATGGGCGGGATCGTCGGATCGGGCATCTTCGTCACGCCGGCGGACGTGGCGCGAAACGCCGGGGCGCCGCTCTTCATCCTGGGCGCGTGGGTCGTCGGCGGAGTGGCCGCGCTCCTGGGCGCGTTCGTCTACGCCGAGCTGTCCTCGGCGCGGCCCGAGGTCGGCGGGCAGTACGCGTACTTGCGGGAGGCGATCCACCCGCTGGCGGCGTTCCTCTACGGCTGGGCGCTGCTGCTGGTCGTCCAGACGGGCGGCATGGCCGCGACGGCGATCGCGTTCGCGCGGTACTTCCGCGAGCTGTCGCCGGTGCCGTTGGGCGAGAGCGCGGTAGCGGCCGCCGCCATCGCCGCGCTGACGGCGATCAACTGCCTCGGCGTGCGCGCCGGCAGCACGGCGCAGAGCGCGCTGATGGTCCTGAAGATCGGCGCGCTCGCGGCCCTGATCGCCGCCGGGCTCCTGTCCGGCGCCGCTGCTCCCTCGCCGGGTCCGCCTGCCTCGGTGACCGGCTTCGGCACCGCGCTCATTCCCGTGCTGTTCGCCTACGGCGG
>JBJMQJ010000103.1:0-5541 GCA_045802765.1 Myxococcales bacterium | reverse complement strand
CTCGCCTGAATTGACCGTGATCCGTTGGGGGGTGCAGGGGGGAGCGAGCTCCACCCTGCTAGAGGCGCCGAAGGCGCCGGATCGAAGAGCGTGACGATCGTGGCAGAGCGGGTCAGCCGCCCGCCCAGCGTCCGATCAGACAAGCGCTGCGCGGCGCAGGGCGGGCGGCAATGGATATTTTCCGGCCATGCTTGCCGAGGCGAGGGTGGGGACGAGCGGGTTCTCGTACCGGGAATGGGTCGGCACGGTCTACCCGCCGGGCCTGAACCAGGCGCAGACGCTCGCGCTCTACGCTTCCCAGCTGGGCGCGGTCGAGATCCAGTCGCGGCTCCCCGATCAGACGACGCTGGCGACCTGGGCGGAAACGGTCCCCGCCGGGTTCGAGTTCGCGCTGAAGCTGCCCGGCCGCATGGACGTCCGGACGGGGAAGGGGGCGGCTCGGTCCGTCGGCGCGTTGCTCGACGCCGCCGCCCCGTTGCAGCAGCGCCTGGGTCCGATCCTCATCCAGCTTCCGCACAGCGTCACGGCTGACCGCTCGGCCTTGAACGACTTCCTGCGCGCGGTGCCGCAGGGCATTCGCATCGCGCTCGAGCTGCGCCATCCCTCCTGGCACACCGAGGCGGTGCTTCGCGTCCTCTCCGCGCACAACGCCGCGCTGGTGCTGGCGGACCACGGCGAGGGGCCGCCGCGGCTCGAGCTGACCGCCGATTTTGCATACGTGCGCATCCGCCGCGAAGACGATTCCAACGACGTCTGGAACGAGTGGGCCGAGCGGCTCGCCATGCTCACCCGGCGCGCGGTCGACGTGTACGCGTTCCTCAAGCACGACCGCAGGGGACTTTCGCTGGAGCGCTCGCGCAGGCTCGCCATGCTCCTGCGGGCCGAGGATGCCCAGTCGGCGCAGCAGCTCCTGACCTGAGCTCACTCCTTCTTGGCGGGAGCGGTGCTGGCGGGCGGCGACGCCGCGGGAGCAGCCTCGGCCTTCTTCGGCTCCTTCGGGCCCTCCTTCGGCCCTTCCTTCGTCCCCTCCTTGGGCGCGGCCTTTCCGTCGCCCGAGGGGGCAGACGTACCCGAGCCGCTCGAGCTGTACAGATCGCGGTACCAGCCGCCGCCTTTGAGCTGGAAGGAGTTGCGGCTCATGATCTTGGCCATCTTCCCGCCGCACTCCGGGCAGGCTTCCGGCGGCGGATCGGTCAGCTTTTGCAGGCGCTCGACGATGCGCCCGCACGATTCGCAGACGAATTCGTAGATCGGCATCGCCGAGAAATGTAACACGCGCCCGCCGCGGCTCCAGCGCCTCCGATGGACGATGTACGCCCGATCTGGCAGACCATTCCTTGGAAAGGCGGTGCGCTGATGGCGCAGAGCGACCATTGCGCGTGTCCCGGGTGCGAACAGTGCGCCGGCCAGAAGCCGTGTCCCCGCGCCGCGACCGAAAGCGACAGCCGCTGCCGGCCATGCCATGAGGCGGCGCGCGCCCGCATCTGGGAGCGGACGCCGCCTCCGGGCGGCACCGGGAACGGACCCGGAGGCAAGTCCCGCTGATTCAGATGAGGCTGCGCAGCGCCCGGGCGTCCGCCTCGGAGATGCGCAGCTCGCGCCGGAACCGCGCGAGCGATCCGCCCGACGCTTCCCACGCCGCGCGCCCGCGGGAGAGCACCTCGCGTTCCAGCTCCCCGGCGATGCCCAGGTCGTCGAGCCAGTCGCGCCGCCGGACGAGCTGCTCGATCTGCTCGCGCGGCCAGCGGCGCCTGCGGGCCTCGTCGCGGAAGCGCTCGCGCAGCGACTCGATCTCGGCCGTCAGCCCGCGCTCGCGGAGGAGCCGCTGCAGCGCAGGAGCGTCGAGCCCGAGCTCGGCGGCGACCGCGCGCGCAGCCCCGCGGTGGCGTGCGAACAACCCGCGCAGCAGGTCGCGTTCCCGCTGGCCCAGCTCGCGTTCCAGGCCGGCGGCGCGGAACCGCGCCAGGAGCACGCGCTCGGGCAGCGGGTGCCCGGGACTGCCGAGCCGGAGGGCGAGCGCGCCGCGGCGCGGGCCCACTCCGGCGAGCACGGAGAGAAGCGCCGCGGCTTGCTCTCTCACGTCACCTCGCGGGCGCGGTTGCGCCACCGGCGCGGCTGCGTCCCTCTCCGCGGCATCGGGTTCCGACGCTTGGGCGGGCGGGGATTGGGCTCCGCCCCGTCTCGGCCGCCGCCGGACGGGCGGTCCGCTGGCGGCTCCAGGCAGCGCCCGGGCGATGGGCAGGTCGAACTCGCTCCCGCGCGTCAGCCGGTACGCCTTGCGCCGCAGCCTCAGCGCGTCCAGCTGCTCGTGCAGCTCGTCGAGGGAGAGCCCCAGCGACCGCGCGACCAGCGGCCCGTCGCGGTGCCAGGCGAAAAGCGCCAGCAGACGCTCCGCCCGCGCGCGCCGGTCCTCTGCGGCGCTGCGCGAGCCGCGGGGAGTACGCGTCGGTGGCGAAGTGGCTGGCATCGAGGGTGGGCACCCTAAGGGAGGACCCGGCGAAGTCAAGGCGCGGGATGAGCAGCAGGTTCCCTGGACGCGGCGGCGGGCTCGCGGTAGGAGAGCGCGCGTGAGCGACGCGGTGGAAGGGGTACGCGACCCACGCAAGTTGCGCGTTCGCGTCGGGCTCGCATTCGTCCGCACGCTGAGGCCGGCGCTCTACGCGCTGCTGGTGGCGAGCGCGCTCTTGACCTTCTGGGCGGGCGCCGACATCGGCGGGCGTGAGCTGCCCCCGCGCGCCGCCGCCGCGGCGCCGGTCCTCTTCGCCGTCTTCCTGGTCGTGTTCGCCGTGTACCGGCTCGCGCTCGTCCGGGCGAAGAAGTACCCGGCCGCGACCGGCTTGTTCCAGATCGGCCTGGGGGCGCTCGTCTGGGTCCTGCTGCTGCCGGGGACGCGCCAGCGCATCGGGCAGGAGCACGGAGACGACGTGCAGGTGCTGATGCACTCCTCCGATCCGCGCGTCCGAGCGCTTGCGGTGGAAGTGGCGGGTTACCGGGCAGAGCCCGCGCGCTACGCGGCCGATCTGGTGGAGCGGCTCGACGACAGCGACCCTCCCGTGCGCCGGGCGGCGCACGCGGCGCTGGTCCGCCTGTTCAGGACGGACGTCTCGCCAGGGCAGGAGGGCGTCGCCGCCCAGCAGAAGTGGCGCGAGGCGCTGCGCGCGCGCGGCTCGTTGCGCTGAAGCTCCCGACGAATCGCATCCGCCGGCGGGGAATCTTTTGCGCAATGGAACCGCGGAGGATCGGATGAAGGCACGCTTGAACATCGCGGCAGTGTCGCCTGGCGCGTATCACGCCATGCTCGGGCTCGAGAAGTACATCCACGAGAGCAGCATCGAGCCGAAGCTCGTGCACCTCCTGAAGATGCGCGCCTCGCAGATCAATGGGTGCGCCTACTGCCTGGACATGCACTCGAAGGACGCGCGGGCGGTGGGCGAGACGGAGCAGAGGCTCTATGGTCTCGATGCCTGGCCGGAGGCGCCGTATTACACGGACCGCGAGCGGGCGGCGCTCGAGTGGACGGAAGCCCTGACGCGAGTCGCCGAAGGTCACGTTCCCGACCACGTCTACGAGAGCGCGCGCCGCCAGTTCAGCGAGAAGGAGCTCGTCGAGCTGGGAATCATCGCGGTCGCGATCAACGGCTGGAACCGGCTGGCGATCGCCTTCCGCACCGAGGCGGGCACCTACCAGCCGCGGCAGCACGAGGCCAAGCGCACCTCCTGATTTCCCGCTGGGGCAAACGGTCGCGGCTTACGGCACGCGAGCTGGCTTGACGCCTTGGCGCGGCGGAGTATCCTTGCATCACGAGATTGAGAATCAATCTCATTTACGACTCACCCGCCAGCCGTGACCGCCAGCCGCCAGCCGCCAGCCGCCAGCCGCCGCAGGGCGGAGCCCGCCTCGCCGACCATCGCGGCGCGCGAGCGGCTCTCCCGCTGGATCGCCGAGCGCGGCCTCAAGGCCACCCGGCAGCGGGACCTGATCGTGGACACCTTCTTTTCCTCGAGCGGGCACCTGAGCGTCGACGAGCTGCTCGGCAAGGTGCAGTCGCGCGACGAGAACATCGGCGCCGCGACCGTCTACCGGACGATGAAGATCCTCAGCGACGCCGGCCTGGCCAGCGCGCGGCACTTCGACGACGGGCAGACGCGCTACGAAGCGGCCATCGGCCGGCACCACCACGACCACCTCATCTGCACGAGCTGCCACCAGATCATCGAGTTCGAGAACGAGCGCATCGAGGAGCTGCAGGACATGGTCGCGCGGCATCACGGTTTCCAGGTGACGCGCCACAAGCTGGAGCTGTACGGCCTCTGCAAGGACTGCCAGGGCCGGTAGCCGGAAAACCTTCACCCCTCGAGGAGGGTCGAGATGGGGACGCGGCGCGGGCGGCAACTGAGAATGAGAATCACAATCGGTATCACAGCGGCGCTGCTCGGGGCCGGAGCGGAACCGGCGCGCGCCGACCGGCGCACGATGATCCGCGCGTACGAGTTCCAGACGCAGCCGAAAGGGAACCTGGAGCTCGAGCTGTGGAACGACGTCGAAGCGCCGCGAAGCGCGTTCACCGACTCGACCATCGTGACGCGCGTCGAGCTGGAGTACGGCCTCACCGATCGCTGGGACGCCGCGCTCTACCACGTGTTCGCCCAGGGCGGGCCCGCGGCCGAGCCGCAGCTGCAGGCGTTCCACTTCGATTCCTGGCGCCTGGAGTCGCGCTACCGGCTGGCGGAGAAGGGCGAGTGGCCCGTCGACGTGATGGTCTACGGCGAGGTCGAGCGGCCAGCCGATTTCAACGAGCCGTTCGAGGTCGAGGAGAAGCTCATCCTGGAGAAGGACTTCGGCCGGCTGGCGCTCGTCGCGAACCTGGTGGGCGAGCAGCACCTCTTCCGCGCCGATCTGGGCCGCACGTGGGAGGTGGATTTCGGCGTGCGGTACGAGCTGTCACCCCAGATCCGGACCGCCATCGAGTTCTGGACCACCCACGAGTTCGTCGGCGCGGACGTGTCGCGGAACTATTATCTGGGTCCCTCGTTGAGCGTCGCCACGCAGAGGGTGTGGCTGCAGATCGGCGTCGGGTTCGGCCTCGATTCGGCGCAAGACCAGCAGATGCTCATCCGCTCCGTGCTGGGGTTCAACCTGTGATCCGCCCCGCGACGGCGGCGCTGCTGCTCGGCGCAGCCGCGTGCGGCGGCTCGCAGCCGCGCGGGCCGATGTCCGACGCGCGCCGCATGTACCTCTCCAAATGCACCTCGTGCCATTCCGAGTACGCGCCGTCGACGTACACCTCCGAGCAGTGGCAGGCCGCGCTCGACGAGATGGAGAAGATGAAGCGCGTCCACCTGAGCCCCGACGAGCGCGCGCTGATCCTCTCCTACTTGAGCGGCGGCCGCTGAGCCCCGCAGGAGCCCTTGCCAGGTCGCCCTGCGCTCAGGTATCCTATCGTGGCCTGCGGCCTGACGGCCGGCACGAGGGGCGTCCTTGGCGAACCAGCCGACGAGCCGGCCCGAGCCGGAGGCGCTGCATCGGTCGATGATGCAGGCG
>JBJMQJ010000102.1:0-2962 GCA_045802765.1 Myxococcales bacterium | reverse complement strand
GGACGATCGCCCGCCAGCGCGGGCAAGGCGAGAGCGCAGATTGCGAGCAGGATCTTCCTCATGATGGTCCCCCTTGGCCTGGAAAGAGGATGCCTGCGTACGCCCCGCGACGAGGCGCTGTCAACGACGCGGCTCGACCAGCCGGCCCAGCTCGAGCGCGATCGCGGCCGGGCGGGCCGACGCGTCGGCGACGAACGGCGTCGGCCCGAGGACGATTGCGCCCGTCAGCTCCTCGACGAGCCGCGCATTGCTCGCCACGGTTGGATCGTCCTCGGAAACGACCCGGTTCAGCACGATCGCGCGCAGCTCCACGCCGCGGCTCGCCAGCGCCTCGGCGGAGAGCGCGCAGTGGTTCAGCGTGCCCAGCCCCGCGCGGCCCACCAGCAGGACCGGCAGGCCGAGCCGTTCCGCCAGGTCGAGATTCGTCACCAGCGTCGCGGCGGGCGCGCGCTCGGCGGGATCGGCCTGCTCCAGCGTGAACGCCGCGATCTCGCGCGCGAGCGGGACCAGAAGGCCGCCCGCGGCCTCCACCACCACCGGCCGCGGCGCGGCGCGCGCGACGAGCTGCTCGATGCGCTCCACCGAGATCGCCTTCCCTTCGGCGTCCGCGGCGACGAGCGGCGCGGCGGGGAGCCGGAAGCGGTACGGACAGACCTCGTCCAGCTCGAAACCGCCGCCCGAAGCGCGAAGGAGCGCGAGCGCATCCTTGGGGTCTTCAGGCTCGCACCCGGTCTCGACGGGCTTCAGGGGCACCGCGCCGCGCAGCAGCGAGAGCAGCGCCCGCGCGACCTCCGTCTTGCCGACGCCCGTGTCCGTGCCCGCGACGAAGAACCCACGCACGGTTGCGATCGATGTCATGACGTCCGCGCTCTCGACAGCGCCGCCGGATAGCGCGGCGGCTACCCTTCCGTCGTTTCCTTGATCGACGCGTGCAGCGATTCGAGCAACAGGTCCACCTCCGCCGGCGCGATGGAGAGCGGCGGCATCACCACCACCACGTCGCCCAGCTCGCGCAGCATCAGCTCGCGCTTGCGCGCCGCCAGGCAGACGCGGTGACCCATGCGCTCGGCGTACCCGTATGGTTCCTTCGTCGCGCGGTCCTTCACCAGCTCGATCCCGATCATCAGCCCGCGCTGGCGCACGTCGCCTACCTGCTTGAGCTTCACGACGGCCTTGAGGCCCGCGGCGAGCCGTTCGGCCATCTGCCGGACGTGCGCGAGCGTTCCCTCCTCTTCGAAGAGGCGCAGCGAAGCGAGCGCCGCGGCGCAAGCGAGCGGGTTCCCGGTGTAGCTGTGCCCGTGGAAGAAGGTCTTCTTCGACTCGAAGGGGCCGAGGAAGCTCTCGTAGACGGCGTCGGTGGTGACGGTCGCGGCGAGCGGCAGGTATCCGCCGGACAGTCCCTTGGCGAGGCAGAGGATGTCCGGGACGACCTCCTCCTGCTCGCAGGCGAACAGGGTGCCGGTGCGGCCGAACCCGGTGGCCACTTCGTCGCAGACGAGCAGCACGCCGTTCTCGCGGCAGGCCTTGGCGATGCGGCGCAAGTACCCCGGAGGATGCGCGATCATGCCCGCCGCGCCTTGCATGAGCGGCTCGAGCACCACCGCCGCGATCTCGTCGCGCCGGCCGGAGATCACGGCCTCGGCCGCGAGCGCGGCGGACTCCAGGCAGTGCCTGGGCCCCGTCGGCCAGCGGTAGACGTACGGCGTTGGGACGCGGAGGACGTCGAAGAGCAGCGGCTGGAAAATCTGGTGGAAGAGGTCCATCCCGCCGACGCTCACCGAGCCCACGGTGTCGCCGTGGTACGCCTGCCCCAACGCCACGAAGCGCGCCTTCTTGGGCTTGCCGCGCTGGCGCCAGTGTTGGAAGGCGATCTTCAGCGCCACTTCCACCGCGGTCGACCCGGAATCCGAGTAGAAGACCTTGTTGAGCTGCGGTTGCCCCTCGAATCGGGGGGCTCGGCGGACCAGCTCCGCCGCCAGCTCGATCGACGGCGGCGAAGCGAGGCCGAGCAGGGTCGTGTGCGCCACCTTCTGGAGCTGCAGACGGATGGCGCTGTCGATCTCGGCCTTGCGGTGCCCGTGCACGTTCACCCACAAGGACGAGATACCGTCCAGGTACTTGCGGCCGCGCGTATCGAACAACCAGGCGCCGCGCGCATGATCGATGACCACCGGCTCGTCGCCTTCGGTCGGCTCGATCCAGCCCTGCATCTGGGTGAAGGGATGCCAGAGGTGAGCGCGGTCCAGCGCGAGCAGGCGCTCCGTCCGCTCGCGCGGGTCCTCCGGCGCGGCCGGGATGTTCTCTCCCATGCGGGCTGTATCCTTGCCCTCCGCCCTCGCGTCAAGCGCTCGAAGACAATTGCAGCACGGAGATTCTGGATCTACCTGTTCGAGCTCGAGCGCTCGATTCGAGTGGAACGAAGACTCGGTGACCTCCGCGTGCTCCGTGGTGAGATCTCTCAGGCAGCCTCGCGGAGCGCGGAGAGGAGGAGGTCGAGATGCGCCTCGGTGTGCCCTGCGGTGACCGCGATGCGCAGGCGCGAGGAGCCGGCAGGCACCGTCGGGGGACGGATCGGCTTGACGAGCAGGCCGCGCTTGCGGAGCTGGCCGGCGGCGGTCAGCGCCGCTTCCGGAGCGCCGAGGACGACGGGGAAGATGGGAGTCGCCGCTTCCGCGGGCAGGCCGAGGGCGCGCAATCCGACGGCAAGCCGCTCGACGTTGCGCCGCAGCCGCGCGCGCAGCGCATCGCCTTCGGCGCCGGAGAGGATCCGGAGCGCGGTGAGCGCCGCATGCGGAACGCCTGGCGGCAGGCCGGTGCTGTAGAGGTGCGGCCGCGCCCGATTGACGAGGAGCTCGCAGCACGCGCGCGTCGCCGCCACGTAGGCGCCGAACGCGCCCACCGCCTTCGAGAGAGTCCCGATGCGCAGGTCGACGCGGCTGCCCAGGTCGAGCTGGGCCACCAT
>JBJMQJ010000101.1:0-5610 GCA_045802765.1 Myxococcales bacterium | reverse complement strand
TCCACCAGCACCTCCTCGCCTGCGCCCGCTGCGCCGGCGCCGTGGGCGCGATGCGCGCGGTCCGCGACGAGGCGTTGCCGCCGCTGCGCGTCGTGCCGCTCTCGCCCGCTGCGCGGCGGTGGCCGCGCGCAGCCGCCGCCGGCCTGGCCGTGGCGGCCGCCGCTGCGTCGCTGCTCCTCGTCGTCCGGCCGCCTGGCCAACGCCTGAAGGGACCTGGATTTGCGCTGCGGATGTACGTCGAGCACGCGGGAGACGTCCGGCCGGCGATGCCCGGCGAGGTGATCGCGCCCGGCGACGCCGTGCGCTTCGCGGTGACCGCGCCAGCGAACGGGTACGTCGCCGTGCTCAGCCTCGATCCGACGGGTCGCGGCTCGGTCTATTTCCCGCTCGGCGCGCGCGCCGAAGCGGTCGCGCCCGCCGGCGAGGTGCCGCTGCCTATCGGCACGCGCCTCGATGCGACGGTCGGCGAGGAGCGCATCGTCGGACTGTTCTGTTCATCTCCGGTCGAGCTCGAGCCGCTCCGCCTCCAGCTCGAGCGCGGCGGCGCGCTCTTCCCCGAAGGCTGCCAGGTGACCCGGTGGAGCTTCGTCAAGCGCTGACCGCGATCGCGATCGCGTTGCTGCCCGCCGCGGCAGCGGCGCAGGTGGAGCGCTTCGCCGTGGTGGTGGGCAACGACCAGGGGCAGCCTCCCGATGCTGCATTGCTGTACGCCGAGACCGACGCGTCGCGCGTCGCCGCCATGCTGCAGGAGGTCGGCGGCGTCCGGCCCGAGAACCTGGTCCTGCTCCGGGGACAGGACGCGGGCACCGTGCGGCGCACGCTCATCGCCGTCAACGACCGCGTGCGCGCCGCCAGCCGCCAGGCGATGCTCATCGTCTACTACTCGGGCCACGCCGACGCCTTCGCGCTGCACCTCGGCCCAAGCTCGCTGGACCTGCCCGAGCTGGAGCAGCTGGTGCGCGGCTCGGCCGCCACCTTCCGGCTGCTCGTCCTCGATGCCTGCCGATCCGGCGCGCTCACGCGGGTGAAGGGCGGCGCGCCCATCCCTCCCTTCGACATCCGCCTGGGCGAGCGCGTGGCCGGGGAGGGCGCGGTCTTCCTCACCTCCAGCTCGGCATCCGAGGACAGCCAGGAATCCGACGAGATCAAGGGCAGCTTCTTCACGCATGCGCTCGTCTCCGGACTTCTCGGCGCGGCCGACGCAAACGGGGACGGGCGCGTCACGCTCGACGAGGCGTATCGCTACGCCTACGAGGCGACCCTGCGCGCGTCCAGCCGGTCTTTCGCGGGAATCCAGCACCCCACCTTCGAGTACGAGGTGCGCGGCATGGGCGACGTCGTGCTGGCGACCCTCGACGCGAACGCCCCGACGCGCGCCTGGGTCGAGCTTCCCGCGGGACGGACCTGGCTCCTCTTCCAGGGTTCGCAGGAAGGCCCCGTGATCGGGGAGATCGGCGCGCGCGACCGCTCGCGGCGGCTCAGCTTGCGCGCCGGCCGGTACTTCGCGCGGGGGCGCGCGCCCGACGTCCTCCTGGAAGGCAGCTTCGATGCGCCAGCGGGAGCCGCCCTGACGCTGGACGAATCGCGCCTGGAACGGACCGAATACGCGCGTCTGGTGCGCAAGGGCGGTGGAGGGGTCAGCGCGGTCGCGTCGGTGGAGGCCGAGGGGCGCCTGCGCAGCTCGCTCATGGATGGCTCCGGCGTCTGTCCGGGCGCCGCGGTGGGAATGGCGGTCGCGCTGCGCTCGGTCACGCTCAAGCCGCGCGTCGGGTGGTGCCGCGCGGCTTCCTCGAATCCGGGCATCGAAGCGACCGTCGATCAGTACGATCTGGAGATCTCCGCCGCTCACGTGCGCGATCTCGGCGTCGCTTCCGTCGAGCTGGGGATCACGGTGGGAGGAGCGCTGCTCGTCCAGCGGTTCCGTACGCAGGGGATCGCGCCGCCGCGGAAGACGGCGGCGCTCCAGCTCTCCCCCACCATCGGGATCACCCACGACGTCGGGCAGCGCGGCTACGTCTTCCTGCTCGGCTCGGCGTCGACCTACCTGCTCCGCAGCGAGGATTCGGGGACGTCCCGGTCCTCCTTCGGTCCGGCGTTCGCAGTACGGGTGGGAATGGGGGCTGGAGTCCGGCTGTGAAACTCGAAGAGATCACCGCGAAGAGCGCGAAGCGCGCGAAGACTTCTCCTGGAAAAGAAGAGACTTCGCGCTCTTCGCGCGCTTCGCGGTGATCCGTTTCACAGGTTCAGGAGAGGGTCTCCCAGATCCGCCGCCTGAGCGCGGAAAATTCCTGCGAGAAGCGGGCCTCCAGCGAACGCGGGCGGGGCAGGTCGACCCGGAAGTCGGCCTTCACCCGGCCCGGGCGGGGCGAGAGCACCACGATCCGGTCGGCCAGGTACAGCGCCTCCTCGGCGTCGTGGGTCACGAAGACGACCGTCTTGCGCCGCCGTTCCCACAGCCGCGCCAGCTCGTCCTGCATCCGCGCGCGCGTCTGCGCGTCGAGCGAGCCGAATGGCTCGTCGAGGAGGAGGATCGCCGGATCGGTAGCCAGGACGCGGGCGACCTCCACCATCTTCGACATGCCCGCCGACAGTTCCTTCGGGTAGGCGTCGGCGAATCGCGACAGCCCGATCAGCTCGATCAGCTCGCGCCCGACCGCGGCCCGGGCGGCGGGATCGGCGCCCCTCGCCAAGAGACCGAACTCGACGTTGTCCCGCACCGTCATCCAGGGAAAGATCGCGTCCTCCTGCAGCACGTATCCCCTCTGCGCGCCCGGGCCGTCCACCGTCGCGCCGTCGCACCGCACCCAGCCCTTCGTCGGCCGCAGGAACCCGGCGAAGATGCGCAAGAGCGTGGTCTTGCCACAGCCCACCGGGCCGAGCAGCGCGACGAACTCATTGTCGTGGACCTCGAGGCCGACGTTCTCCAGCGCCAGCGTCGGGGTCGCGCCGGGATACGTGTACTCCACGTCCACCGCCTCGAGGCGCGGCGCCGGCGCAGTCACGCGGTCCGTCTCATCCAGCGCGTGGCCTTGGCGTGCATCGCCAGCGCGAGCAGGTCGAACGCGAGCACCAGCGCCCCGATGGTCGCGATCCCGACGACCATGGTCGGGACGCGCGGGTAGGCGCCGGCGAGCGTGAGGAGATACCCGAGGCTCGGCATCCTCGCGTCGATCAGCTCGGCCACGACGATGGTCACCCAGGCGAGGCCGAGCCCGATGCGCAGGCTGGCGAAGATGTGAGGTAACGCTGCGGGCAAGGCGATCTTGCGGAACGCCAGATTCGGGCTCGCGCCCAACGCCGCCGCTGCGTCGAGGTAGACGCGCGGCACGCCGCGGACGCCCTGGTGCGCTCCCAGGAGCGTCACGACGGCCACGCTCGCCGCGATGAGCAGGACCTTCGAGCCCTCGCCGTAGCCGAACCAGAGCACGAACAAAGGCAAGAGCGCGAGCGCGGGCGTGAAGCGGAAGAACGTCACCCACGGGTCGGCCAGATACTCGGCGCGCGTGGCGCGGCCGGTCGCGAGGCCGAGCAGGATGCCGAAGGCGCCGCCGAGGAGGAACCCCAGCAGCACCCGCCCGGCGCTCACCGCGACGCTGTTCAGCAGGATGCCCGACTCCAGCAGGAACGCCGTCTCTTCCGCGAGCGAGCGGTAGGGCGGGAGCAGCTGCACGTTCTCGACGTAGTGGGTGCCCAGCCAGACCCGGTCCGGCAAGCGGCCGCGGCCGAGCTCGGCGGCGATGCCGTACACCACGGCAAGCGCGCCCATGCTGAGGAGCGCCCGCGCCGTCCGGGTGCGGAGTCGCGGCCCCGAAAAAAAATTATTTTTTTTCGGCGGCATTTCCTCACCTCACCCAGCGTGTGAGGCGGACCGTCGCCGCCCTCGCCAGGGCGTCCATCGCCCAGCCCGCCGCCGCGAGGGCCACGATGCCAACGATGACCACCGCCGGGTCCGCTTTGGTCTGCGTGCGCGAGGCCCACAGGCCGCCGCCGACGATCAGGTTTCCCATTCCGTTCTCCGACATCAGCATCTCGGCGCCGACCGCCGTCATCCAGGCGATCGCGACCGCGTACCGCAGCCCCGCGAGCATGGCCGGACCCGCCGCCGGAAGGACGACCTTCCTCACCAGCAGCGAGCGGCGCGCGCCCAGCGAACGGGCCGCCACCACGTACGTGCCCAGCACGTCGCGCACGCCGTGGTACGCGGGGATGACCATCGTAGCGGCGACCGCGTACACGATCGGGATCAGCCGATGGGCCTCGCCGTGGCCGAGCCAGAGCATGACGTACGTGATGAGGGCGAGCGGCGGCACCGACCGCAGCAGCACGTAGATGGGGTGGAGGTAGTCGTCGGCGCGCCGGTAGAAGCCCATCAGCACGCCCAGCAGGACCCCGAGCGGCACGCCGGCGGCGAGGCCGAACAGGACCCGGCCGGCGGTGATGGCGAGCGAGCCCTGCAGCGTCACGCCCTGCTGCAGCAGGGCGCCGACGTGGTCGCTCGAGTGCATGTGGTGGGCGGCGTGCAGGTCGGCCTCGGTGAGGGGCGGCGGTCGAGTCCCCACCACCAGCTCGGAGAACGCCACCGCGATCTCCTGCGTGGGCGGGACGATCTCGGGGCGGAACAGGCCGGCGTTGGAGATGAGCGTGTACGAAAGGACCATCGCCAGGAGCGAGAGAGAGCCGAGGACCAGGCGATCCGAGGTGAGCCGCTTCACGACTATCCCCGGATGGTCTTCATGACGTCCTCGTTCTCGAACACCTGCCGGGGAGCGCCCTGGTAGATGATCTCGCCCCGGTCGATCGCGTAGAGCCGGTCGGCGACGCGGACGGCATTGGCGAGGTTCGACTCGGCGATGAGGATCGAGATCCCCATCTCCTTGATCTTCTTCACCGCCTCGATGAAGCGGGTCACGACCACGGGCGCGAGCCCCTCGAACGGTTCGTCCAGGAGGAGGACCGCCGGCGACAGCGCCATGGCGCGGGCGATGGCGACCATCTTCTTCTCGCCTCCGCTGAGGAACAGCCCGCGCCGGTGCGCGAACTTCTGCACCTCGGGGAAGACCGCCAGGATGCGCTTCTGCGTCTCCTCTTCGGAGACCTGGTCCTTCCGCTCCGACGCCTCGGCCATCCAGCGGCAGACCTGGAAGTTCTCCGAGACGGTCAGGTCGGTGAACAGACCCGCGTCCTCGGGCGCGTAGCCGATGCCCATGCGCGCCCTCTGGTGCGGTGGAAGCCCGGAGATCTCGCGGCCCTTGAAGCCGATCTTTCCCGACCGGACGGGGAGCAGCCCGATGATGCTGTCGATCGTCGTCGTCTTGCCGGCGCCGTTCCGGCCGACGAGGCAGACCGCTTCCTTGCTCCCCACGCCGAGCGAGACGCGCCGCAGGATCTGCGCCGGACCTCGCCAGGTGTCGATGCCCTCGATCTCAAGCATGCGCGGTCCCGAGCAGGTTCGTCGTCACCGCCTCGTTGCGCCGGATCTCGTCGGGCGTGCCGCTCGCCAGGATGTTCCCCTGGTGCATGGCGACGATCCGATCGGAATACTTGAAGACGACGTCCATGTCGTGCTCGATGATCACCGCCGTGATCTTGTTCGATCGCACGACCGAAGTG
>JBJMQJ010000009.1:0-5614 GCA_045802765.1 Myxococcales bacterium | reverse complement strand
CGCCACGAACAACGCGCCGGACCACGCTGCGCGGTGCAGCCAGGCGCCAGTCCCCGACGGCTGCGCGGTCCACGTGCTCGCGTCCGGTGACGTGAACACCCCGCCGCCGAAGCCCACGGCGGCGAATCTGGAGCCGGACCAGGCGACGCCAAAGGGCGGTTGAAGGGAGCTGGTCGTCCAGGTGGCGGTGGACCACGTGGCGCCATCCGACGATGTCTGGGCGAGGTTGGTCAAGGTGTTCTCGAACCACCCGACCGCCGCGAACATCGCGCCCGTCCAGGTAACGCCATTCAGGATTCCCGCCGCCGTATGACTCGTCCAGGCAAGCCCGTCAGGTGAGGCGACTATGGTCACCTTTCCGACCGCCACAACCTCGTCGGTAGAGGCGGCGACGCCAAACAGCGGGACGCCGAGCGCCGGCGCCGAAGCGCGCGTCGTCCAGATTTCGCCGGGCGCAAAGACGGACAACGTGGAGCTTCCCGAGATGGTTCCCTGCGTGGCGGAAATCAGTGAGCTGCCCGCGGCAACACCGAAGGCCCTTCCCCCCGCCGAGATCGTCGCCGCCGCAGGAGCACCCGAGCCCCAGGTGACGAACGCCATGAGGTCGAACGTGGTGGCATCCGAATAGGTGCCCACCGCCGAGAATTGCAATTCCGTGCCAGTGGTGATGCTCGGGTTCACCGGCGTCACCGCGATGCTCACGAGCGTGGCCGCACTCACGGTCAGGACCGTGCTCCCCGAGACGCCGCCGAGCGCCGCCGCGATCGACGAGGTCCCCGGGCTCTTCGTCGTCGCGGTGCCGTCCGCAGCGATGGTCGCGACCGACGTCGTGTCCGAGGTCCAGGTCGCCGAGGCCGTGAGATCCTGCGTGGTGCCATCCGAATAGTGGCCCGTGGCCGTGAACGCCCGAGAAAGGCCGCCAGGCAGCGTAGGTGTCGGCGGCGCCACGGAGATGCTGCTCAAGATCGCGGCGATCACGGTCAGCGGCGTGCCGCCGGAGACGCTCCCGAGTGTCGCGGTGACGTTCGTCGTGCCGAGGCCAACAGCAGCGGCCAGACCGCCGGGCGCCACAGTGGCAACGTCGGGCGTATCGGAGACCCAGGTCACCTGCGCCGAGACATCCACGGTGGTCCCATCCGAATAGGAGCCATTCGCGATCAGCTGCTGATGGAGCCCCTTCGGCACCTGGCCATTCGCGGGAACTATCGAAATCGATTGGAGCACCGCCGCCGTCACGTGGAGCGTCGCGCGCCCCGACACGGCCCCCGATGTAGCAATGACGCTTGCGGTCCCCGGCGCGAGCGAGCTGGCGAGCCCGCCCGGGCTGACGGCGGCAATGCCCGGCGGCGTGGACGACCAGCTCACAGAGCCCGTCAAATCTGGCGAGGCGCCATCGGAAAAATGGCCCGTAGCCGTGAACTGCTGGGTCGCGCCGCTGACGATGGTCACAGGTGTCGGAGCGACGGTGATGGTCTGCAGCGTCGCGGCCGTGACGGTCAGCGTTGTGCTTCCGCTGATCGACCCTGACCTCGCGACGATCGACGTTGCGCCCGGCGCGTCGCCAGTGGCGAGTTGATTGAGCATGTGGGCAACGGTTGGCGTTCCCACCGACCAGGTCACCTGTCCCGAGATGTCCTTGCTCGTCCCGTCCGCGAAGGTGCCGGTGGCCTTGAATGATTGCGACAGACCTTTCGCTATCGTCGGATTGGCGGGCGTCACGGCAATCGAAACGAGCGGGCTGTTCCCGCCACCGGCCGGCGATTGGTCACAGGAGTTGGTCGCCGCCGGGCCCCAGAAGTGCGCGGCGAACTGCAGCAACTGGGTGCAGTTCACCTTCTCGGGGCTCTCATTGAGGGTGCCGGATGGCTGCCCTGTAGGATTGGTCGCGAGACAATCAGGATCGCCGTTGCAATTCCAATGATAGTACCAGTCGTCGCTTCCGCCTCCGCCGCCACATCCGGATACGATCACGGCAAGGGCAAGAAGCGAAGCGGCGCAGGCGCGCGAAGGCCAAGCACGAACCAGGCGCCCCATGGAATCCCTTTTTCAGCCGGCGACTTTCTCCCTTCGCCGATACGTCGACAATGACACTCAGCTGACCTGCGCTGCAACGCCTACCCTGACCCCTATTTGCCGTGACCGTAGATGGGATGAAGCGGCTGGCCGCCACCGCGCGTGGTGGCCGAAGCCCCACAACGTTTGCGTTCACCCCGCCTACCTGCGCCATCTTTCGTTCCGGAACGCGGAGAACAATCCCGTCGCGGTGTTCGCCGCGACGATGCTTGGCTACAGCGTCGCCAGGCAGCTCTTGCGCCGCGCGCTGCCCAGCCGACGGATCGACACTGTCCTTGCGGGCGCGGTCGCCGAGTTTGGAGCAGCGAGGCAGCACTGGATCTGTACACCTCTTGACATCGCCGCTTAACAGGCGCTGTGTGCCGCCGCCATCTGCTCGGGGCCACAATCAGCCGGTGTCCTCGGAGAAAGGAGACCGTAGAAGCTGTACTCGCAATTTACGCGGATTGATTCCGCGCTCACCTACTCGGTTTTGCGGAAAGGTCTGAAGCCATGGGCGACGTTCGACAACAGATGAGCAGTGACCAGACCGCTATTCGTCAATTTCGTGTGAATGTTCCGGAAGCGGAACTTACTGAACTGCGCAGGCGCATAAAGGCGACAAAGTGGCCGGAGCGGGAAACGGTTGGGGATGAATCACAGGGCGTGCAGCTCGAGACGATTCAGAAACTCGCGCGCTATTGGGCAACGGAGTATGACTGGCGCGCGTGCGAAGCGAGGTTGAACGCCGTCCCGCAGTTCATCACCGAGATCGATGGGGTGGACATTCATTTCATTCACGTGCGTTCGAAGCACGACAACGCGTTGCCGCTCATCGTCACGCACGGATGGCCAGGCTCGATCATCGAGCAGATGAAGATTATCGATCCGTTGACCAATCCGACGGCACATGGCGCGACCGCATCGGACGCTTTCCACCTGGTGATTCCGTCGATACCAGGCTACGGGTATTCAGGCAAGCCGACCACCACAGGCTGGGACCCCGCGCACATCGCGCGAGCATGGGTCGCGCTCATGAAACGCCTTGGCTATACAAAGTTTGTCGCGCAAGGCGGCGATTGGGGTGCGGTCATCACCGAACAAATGGGTGTGCAGGCGGCTCCGGAATTGCTCGGCATTCACACCAACATGCCTGGCGCGGTTCCGGCCGACATTGACAAGGCGGCACTCACCGGTGCGCCAATGCCCGGCGGTCTCTCACCCGAAGAGAAACTCGCGTTCGAGCGGCTGACATTCGTCTACAGCAAAGGCGTCGCGTACGGCTACCAGATGGGGTTGCGCCCGCAGACGTTGTACGGAATTGCGGACTCCCCTGTAGGCCTGGCCGCCTATTTTCTGGACCACGATGCGTGGAGCTACGCGCTGATCTCACGCGTCTTTTCCGGAGAAGCTGCCGGCCTCACCCGGGACGATGTCCTCGACAACATCACGATCGCCTGGTTGACGAACACGGCGATTTCCGGAGCCCGCCTCTACTGGGAAAACAAACTCCCGTATTTCAGTGTCAAAGGCGTTTCCATCCCGGTTGCCGTAAGCGCCTTCCCGGACGAGATCGATCTATGCCCGCGCAGCTGGGCGGAGCGGGCGTATCCTAAACTGATCCACTACAACAAGCTCGACAAAGGTGGGCACTTCGCGGCCTGGGAACAGCCGCAACTCTTGTCAGAAGAGGTTCGCGCGGGCTTCAGAACACTGCGCACGAGTGAAGCAATCCACGATGTAGTCCTGAGCTCTCCCCGGCAGGAACCCGCGATGCGCTAAGGCGCTCAAACAACGCTCGGACGTGGCGAGGGAAGTCGCCACGTCCGTGTGCCGCCGAAGTACGATGTGCCGGAGTACGTCGATGAAGCCGTGTCGTTCCTGGCGCCTTTCTTCAAGTCGAATCTCTAGTGCGATGTGACCTGGCGGACCGCTTCGGATCGGCCGGTCGCGGGCGGCAAGACCCGTCCAAACGCGGGACGACGAAAGGAGAGGTGCGAGCCGCGCCGCGTGACGCCGCCCGCACCGACCTGCATCAATCGTTCTTGTGGCTTTGGGAGCCAGCCTTGGCGTGCTGCTCGCTAGAACCGCCGCGCTCCGAGGAGCCACCGCGCTCGCTAGAGCGGCCGTCGCGCGACTCGCCGCCGCGCGACTCGCCGCCCTTGCGGCCCGCTTCCGACGCGAGGTCCGGGTCCTGGGAGAAGCTCCGCTTCTCGGCGGGGACGCTCTCTCCACCTTTCTTCCCTGCCTGCGAGGCGAGAGCTGGGTCCTTCGAGAAGCTACGTTTCTCTTCGGGCACGCTCTGACCACCCTTGCTCGCGATCTCCCGCTGCTTTTCTTCGTCCATCGCCGCGAAGCCGCGATTCGATCCGCCGCCTTGATTCTCTGCCATGGTGTGTCCTCCTCGGGCGGAAAACTGCGGACGCGTAGGCGTATTCTCAAGACTCGTGCCCTCCTCGGCACCCACAGAAGGAGGGAAGAAGGTAGCGCCCTCGGAAGGCGAGATACGTCGAGGTCGCCCGCCCGTTTCCGTGCGACGCGATTGCGCGAAGGGGCCCGCCACGCCCCGCTGCATGCGCGAGCAACTTCCCGGCCGGTCCGCTACATCGCTCGGCCGGCGTCGCAACAGCGCACCTATTCCACGTACGGGCGGGGCCTCGACATCCTGATCAGCACGTACAACTACCTCGACCTGACGCCGCTTGGGAGGAACGAGAAGGACCTGCCGTACACGATGAGCTGGCTACGGCATCACGACAGGTACCCGGACTCTGCCTAGCCGCGGTCGCCTAGGGCGGTGCCTCAGACGGTCAGCGCCGCTGCTGCTCGATCGTCTTGCGGAGATCGTTCTCCTGCTTGCGGATCTCGCCGGTCGGGTCGGCAGCGGCAAAGTCCTCGACCTCGAAGAGCGGGCGAATCTCAATCTCGGAGTCGGAATTGGGCATGGGGTTGGGACACCGCTTCACCCACTCCAATGCCTCGTCCATCGACTTCACCTGCCAGAGCCAGTAGCCAGCGATCAGCTCCTTCGTCTCGGCGAATGGGCCGTCGGTGACGGATCGCTTCGCGCCCGAGAACTTCACCCGCTTGCCCAGCTTGCTCGGCTTGAGGCCCTCGCCGGCGAGCATGACGCCCGCCTTTACCAGCTCCTCGTTGAAATCGCCCATCTCCTTGAGCAACTTCTCGTCGCCGGGCTTGAGCTCTGACTCGGATTCCTTCGTCGCCTTCACGATCACCATCACGCGCATGGGTCTCGGTCCTTCCCGGTTGTGGCCGGCCGACTGTTTCGGCGGCTCATTCATGCGACGAACGACGCGCGGCGAGATCGACATTTTCGTTCAAAGGAAACCAAGGGCTTGAAATGGTCCGAATCCATCCACGGGCCTGTGCGAGCTCGACGGGCCTCCTCGACAAGTGACGAGTGCGTGAAGCTCCTGAGCGTGGCTACGGCGAATTTAGTCGCGCACTCCTCGATACGGTAGCTCCAGAGGCTCAGCGCGCGGAGCCGGAGGCCCGTCCGCGACGCGTCATGTGATGCTCCTCCTCGAGCAGCCACGTCTTG
>JBJMQJ010000100.1:0-7226 GCA_045802765.1 Myxococcales bacterium | reverse complement strand
TGGCCGAGGGCTGGCGGCGACGGGTACCGCTGCACCAGCGACACATGGTAGGCGATCAGCCGGAGTTGGTAGCAGAGCCATGGCGTCACGAGTAGCAATCCGTGGGCCGGAGCAGGTGCCCCTCGCCAGCGGTCGCTGAAGAGCGGCGGGCCATCATCGCCCTCCCCGCGACCGCGCAACATGGGCAGCGGTCGCGCATCGTGGCCGAGCTGGCGCCGGGCGCGGGTGTGGTCACCACGCGTGCTCACGTCCAGACGGTGGTGACCGAGTTCGGCGTCGCGCAGCTGCACGGGCGCACCATTCCCGAGCGGGCACGCGCCCTCACCGCCGTCGCGCACCCTGCGTTCCGCGAGGAGCTCCAGCGGAACGCGCGAGAGCTGCACCGCGCCTGACGCAAACGCTGCGCGCCAAGAGGCGGAGCCCCGTCGCGGCCGGTTGGCTGTCGCGGCTGGCACGCTAGTTGCGGCCACTCCCCGCGGAGGCCTCCATGAAACTCTCACGTTGGATCTCGCTGGGCGCCGGGGCGGTGTTGGCCGCGGCGCTGCTCTGAATGCTCGCAGCGTACGTACGCGACATCGGCGCGGCGCGCAGGCGCCTCGCGGCCGGGAGCGAGATCGTCGCGACGAGGTGCGGCCCGATCGAGTACGCCGAGCGCGGCAAGGGGCCGGCCGTGCTGGTCGTGCACGGCGCCGGCGGGGGATTCGACCAGGGCCTGATGCTCGGGCAACCGATCGCCGAGCGCGGTTTCCGGACCATCGCCATGTCGCGCTTCGGGTACTTGCGCACGCCCCTGCCGCAGGACGCCTCGACGGAGGCGCAGGCGGACGCGCACGCGTGCCTGCTGGATGCGCTCGGGATCGGGCGGGCCGCGGCGCTCGGCGTCTCGGCCGGGGGGCCGTCCACGATCCAGTTCTGCCTGCGCCACCCGGCTCGCTGCAACGCGATGGTGCTGCTAGTGCCGCTGGCGTACTCGGACGAGCCGCCGCGGGTGCTGCCGCCCGTCGCCCAGTTCCTGATGGAGCGAACGGTCTCGTCGGACTTCCTCTTCTGGTCGGCGTCGCGCCTGTTGCGGACGCCGATGGTCGAGTCCATCCTCGGGACGCCCATCGAGGACGTGCGGCGCCTGCCCAGCGTCGAGCAGCGCAAAGTGTACGCCGTGCTCGACTCGATCCTGCCGGTCAGCCTGCGCGCGAAGGGCCTGATGAATGAAGGCGCGGTCGCGCAGGCGCTGCGGCCGTTGCCGCTGGAGCGAATCGCGGCGCCGACGCTGATCACCAGCGCCGAGAACGACGGCTACCAGACATTTGCCGGCGCGCGCTACACGGCCGAGCGGATTCCAGGCGCGCGTTTCATCGGCTACGCGCGCGGCGGGCACCTGTTGGTAGGGCACGACCAGGCGCTGTTCTCGGACGTGGCCGCATTTCTCGACGCAGCCAGCGCCGGCGTGCAGTAGAGGCTCGCCCTGCCCTGGAGCTGCATCGTGGTGGGCGCTGCAGGATTCGAACCTGCGACCCCTGCCGTGTGAACGCCCGCAACGGGGATGGCAGGGCTACCCACCTCTGGCAAGCTCTTGCAATCACGAAGGCCACACATCGACTCACCACTGTACGGATCGGCAGGCTTTGGTACGGTTTGGACGGGGGTCTTGCTGCATTCTTGCTGCACGACCCGTCGCGCGTACTGACGGTGCGCGAAGTCGCCGGCGTGCTCGGGTCAGCCTGCCAATTGTTTATCGTCTCTGCGAACGCGACGAGCTCGCCCACGTGCGCGTGAGCAATGCGATTCGGATCTCACCATCGGCGCTGATTGCGACCGTCTCCCGGTTGCTACGCACACGGCTTCTCGCCGGGCAAGGAGAGCCGCGTTACCCGGGACCGCAGGGCCAGGAATTCGCGACAGGTTTCACGAGCGGTGGGGGCATGTTTCGCTCTTTGTCCGCGAGTCAGCGGTTCGTCCTGCCCCGACTGTGGCATGGTGCGCGCTGCGTCCGGTAACCCGGAGCGCGGAAAGACCGAGGTTGTTCGACATGAGGTTCGCCCTGACAGCAGCAGCTCTTCTGGCCGCGACCGGCGCGGCGGCGGCGGTTCAGCCGTTCCCTCCGGCCTTCCGCACGCAGATGGTCGACGCGAACGGAACGAAGATCTACGTCCGCTCCGGCGGGAAGGGCTCCGCGGTCGTGATGCTGCACGGCTTCGGCGACACCGGCGACATGTGGGCACCGATCGCGGCGAAGCTGGTGCAGAATCACACTGTGATCGTGCCCGACCTGCGGGGGATGGGGCTCTCCGCCCATCCGGACACGGGCTACACGAAGAAGAACGAGGCCCTCGACGTCGCGGCCGTTCTCGATCACCTCAAGGTGGAAAAGGCCGACCTCGTCACGCACGACATCGGCAACATGGTCGGATACGCGTTCGCTGCGCAGTACCCGGACCGCGTCACCCGATGGGTGGTGATCGACGCCCCGCTCCCGGGCATCGGCAACTGGGACAGCATCATCCGCAGCCCCTTGCTCTGGCACTTCAACTTCCGTGGCCCGGATGTGGAGCGGCTCGTCGCCGGACGCGAGCGCATCTATCTCGACCGCTTCTGGAACGAGCTGTCGGCGAACCCGAAGGCCATCGACGAAGCGACCCGCCAGCACTACGCCGCGCTGTACGCACGGCCGGGCGCGATGCACGACGCCTTCGAGCAGTTCGGCGCGTTCGGGCAGGACGCGATCGACAACAAGGCGCTGCTCGCCGCAGGCAAGCTGAGCATGCCCATTCTCGCGGTCGGCGCGGAGAAGTCGTTCGGTCCGGGTCAGGCCGAGGAGATCCGATTCGTCGGGAGCAACGTCACTGGCGCCATCGTCCCCGCCTCCGGCCACTGGATCATGGAGGAGAACCCGGGCGCGACCACAACGCTGGTCCTCGGGTTCCTGGCGAAGTGAGCTACGTCGACGAGAACTGGTCAGCGTCTTCCGCCGGTACGTGGCGACGATGCGGCCGGCGTGTTGCGGCACGCGCGAATCCCCGGCTACAACAACAGGGCTGCCCATACCCCACAGTACAGTCCCGACTTCGAACGGATGATTGCGTTCGTCCAGCGCTTGCGCGCCTCGCCACCACCCGATGAGCGCTCGAGTGAACAGCGCCGCCGCTAGACGTCCAGCGCGGCCCTGACCGAATGTGCGAAGGGCCGGCCGCGCTCGACACTGTCCTTGCGGGCGCGGTCGCCGAGATGGAGCAGCGAGGCAGCATTGGATCTGTACACCTCTTGACATTGCCGCTCGCGGAGCGCTGTGTGCCGCCGCCATGTGCCAAGGGTCACGATCAGGCGATGGCCTCGGAGAGAGGGGGTCGGAGAAGCCTCGACGCGCATTGTGCTCGAATCGATTCGCACCCAGGTACTCGGTGTTCAGAAAGGTCCAAAGCCATGGCCGAACTTGGAGAACAGTCGCTTTCTTGGCTCGGCCGCCGCAACCGTTGCGGCTGGCCAGCTGGGTGTTCTCGCCTTTTCCAGGAGGTTGGAGGCTATGACTCAACCAATTACTGAAGTACCAGTACAGACCAGCAGTGTCGGGAGCGACATTCGTCCGTTCCACGTGCGTTTTCCGGAGGAACAGCTCACCGATTCGCGGCAGCGTATCAAAGCGACAAAATGGCCCGAGAGAGAAACCGTCGCCGACGATACGCAGGGTGTTCAGCTCGCAACGATGCGGGCGCTGGCGGGCTATTGGGGCAACGATTACGACTGGCGGAAGGTCGAAGCCAGGCTGAACTCGTTCCCGAATTTCATCACCAACATCGATGGCGTGGACATTCACTTCATCCACGTCAAGTCGAAGGAAAAGAACGCGCTGCCGCTGATCGTAACGCATGGGTGGCCGGGCTCGGTCATCGAGCAGCTGAAGATCATCGATCCACTCACCAACCCCACCAAGTACGGCGGCAGCGCGGCCGACGCGTTCGACGTCGTGATCCCGTCGATCCCGGGCTACGGTTCTCCGGCAAGCCGACGGCTCCCGGCTGGAATCCGGTGCGCATCGCGAAAGCGTGGACAACGCTGATGCAGAACCTCGGCTACACGAAGTTTGTGGCACAGGGCGGTGACTGGGGCAATGCGATCTCCGAGGTACTGGCTCTACAAGCGCCTCCCGGATTGCTCGGCATTTCAACGAACATGGCGGCGACAGTTCCGCCCGATATCGACGCGGCGCTCTTCGCCGGCAAGCCGAAACCAGCCGGTCTCACGGCTGACGAATCCAGAGCCTGGGATCAGCTTGCCTTCTTCTATAAGAATGGGCTCGGCTACGCCAACGAGATGTCGCTCCGTCCACAAACGCTTTACGGGATTGCGGATTCACCCGTCGGTCTGGCGGCGTGGATTCTGGATCACGACGATGCCAGCGAAAAAATGATCGCGCGCGTTTTTGCCGGGCAGCGCGAAGGTCTGTCGCGCGACGACATCCTCGACAACATCACGATGTACTGGCTGACGAACACGCCGATCTCCTCGGCTCGTCTCTATTGGGACACGGCCCACACGTTGCCGCCAGGAGGTTTCTTCACCGTCAGGAACGTCAAGCTGCCGGTCGTCGTCACCGTCTTCCCCGACGAGATCTACGCCGCGCCGCGCACGTGGGCGGAGAAAGCGTATCCGAAGATGATCTACTACAACAGGTTCCCGAAGGGTACCCACTTCGCGGCGTGGGAACAGCCAGAGTATTTCGTTACTGGGATGCGCGATGGATTCAGAACGCTCCGCAGCTCCGCGGTAGCGGGACGCGCGGATTAAGCGGGACGACCAATTAAAGGGCCCGTCGATCTTGACGGGCCTAGGAGATGACGATGACTACGAAAAGAGTTGCTGCATTCTCGGTATGCCTGCTCCTCCTCGGCACAGCTGGCGCGGGAGCGCAGGCTGCCGCCGCAAAGAAGTCGGGCGCAACGATGAGCGCCGCTGCCGCCAAACCGACGATCGTGCTCGTCCACGGCGCCTTTGCCGACGCAAGCAGCTTCCAGTACCTGTTACCTCTGCTGCTGAATGACGGCTACAACGTCGTCGCGGTTCAGAATCCTCTGTCGTCACTACCTGACGACATCGCTACCACCAAACGACTTATCGATGCGCAAAAGGGTCCGGTCGTGGTGGTTGGACATTCGTACGGTGGCGTTGTGATCAGCGGCGCTGCCTCGGGTAATCCAAACGTGAAAGCGCTGGTCTACCTGGCTGCGTTTGCGCCCGAAGCGAACGAGCCCGTCGGCCCCCTCGCGGACAAGTATCCGACCGCGCTCGGCAAAGCGCTGAGGCCCGATGCCGCTGGCTTCCTCTACATCGCTTGCGACCAGGTCCACGACGTGTTCGCCGCCGATCTGCCGGAAAGTGCAGCAAGAGTCGTGTGCGCTACGCAGAAGCCGGTTCACAACTCGGTATTCGGGGCGACGATTGATTCGCCGGCGTGGAAGACGATTCCGTCGTGGTATCTGGTGTCTCGTCAGGATCACGCGCTGAATCCGGATCTCGAGCGTTTCTACGCCAAGCGTATGGGCGCGACAACGAGTGAGATCAACGCCAGCCACGTTGCTTTCATCTCGCACCCAAAGGTCGTCGCACGTCTGATCGAGCAGGCAGCAACCGCGACTGCAAAGTGATCGACGGACTACGGGTCGATATTCCGATCGCTTTGCTGATCACCTGTAGGCTTCGGTGCCGCCGCCCGCTGAGCCGCCCCTTGGTACATTCTTGCTGCACGAGGCCGAATCCGAAGCGAACGACCCCGCGGAGGGCGCGGACGACCTGCGGAAGCTAGAGGCGGAATCTGGTGGGCGCTGCAGGATTCGAACCTGCGACCCCTGCCGTGTGAAGGCAGTGCTCTACCGCTGAGCTAAGCGCCCGTGAGGCCGGGTGCATTCGCATGGCGGGCGGGAGCAGTCAAGGCCCGTTACTCTCCGGCGGTATGCACGGCCGGCGAGCAGCGTGCTCGGTCATCTTGGCGCTGGCGGCGTGCTCGCGCGAGAGCGTGCTTCCGGCCCCGCCCGCCGCGCCACCCGGTCCGGTGGCGCTGCAGGACGCCTTCGGCGGGCTCCGCTTCCAGGCGCCGCTCCAGGTGCTGCAGGTCCCGGGAGAGACGCGCTTCGTCGTGGTGGAGAAGCGTGGCGCCGTGCAGGCGGTCTCCGGCGCCGCGTCGACTGCGTTCCTCGACATCCACTCGCGCGTGAACTCCACCCCGGGTGAAGCAGGATTATTGGGTCTCGCCTTCCACCCACGGTGGACGCAGAACCACCAGGCGTTCGTCAACTACACCGCGTTCAGCTCCGCAAGCCCGGTCAACCTGCGCACGACCATCTCTCGCTTCACCAGCATCGATGGCGGCGCGACGCTCGATCCAGCGAGCGAGCAGGTGCTGCTCACCGTCGAGCAGCCGTTCGAGAACCACAACGGCGGGAGCGTGGTGTTCGGCCCCGACGGACTGCTCTACCTCGGCCTCGGCGACGGAGGATCCGCGGGAGACCCCCTCGGCAATGCCCAGGATCCCTCGCGCATCCTGGGGAAGCTGCTGCGCATCGACGTGGACTCGGGAACGCCCTACTCCATTCCTCCCTCGAATCCCTTCGCCTCCGGAGGGGGGCGCGGAGAGGTCTACGCCTACGGCCTGCGCAATCCCTGGCGGTTCAGCTTCGACCGCGCCACCGGCGCGCTCTGGCTCGCCGACGTCGGGCAGGACAGCTGGGAGGAGGTCGACCTGATCGTGCCCGGCGCGAATTACGGATGGAACCATCGCGAGGGCCGGCATTGCTACCCTCCCGGGATGTCCTCGTGCCAGGGGCCGTTCGTCGATCCCGTGGTCGAGTACTCCCACCTCGAGGGCGCGTCGATCACCGGCGGATACGTCTACCGCGGCGCCGCGCTGCCGAGCTTGCGCGGGCACTACGTCTACGGCGACTTCGGCTCCGGGCACATCTGGGCGGTCCGCGCGGGTGGCCCATACACTCCGACGCGGATCGCGCAGGGGAGCGCCATCTCCTCCTTCGGCGAGGACGAAAGCGGCGAGCTGTACGTCGCCGACCTGGGCAGCGGACAAGTGTCGAAGCTGGTGGCCCCGCCGTGAATCCCCTTGCCAGGCGACTTTCCTGCGTTACTTGAAAGGCATGAATCCCGCCGGCACCAAGGAGAACGAGCGCGAGATGGAGGTCGATGGCGGCTGCTCCGTCTGCGGCGGCCCCGTCGCCGTGAAGTTCACG
>JBJMQJ010000099.1:0-3662 GCA_045802765.1 Myxococcales bacterium | reverse complement strand
CGCTGCGGTCCCCAGCGCCGTCTTGTTCTCCGGCTTCCGCGCGATCTCCACCTTGAGCACGCGGCGGTCGTCGGCTTGCTTCACGGTGAAGGTGAGCCCACCCCACACGACCAGAGAGCCCGGAGGCGGAACGCGCCCGGCCGTAGCGGTGAGGAAGCCTCCCAGCGTCTCGTAGTCGCCGCCTTCGGGGAAGTCGACGCCGAGGTGCTCCTCCAGCTCGCGCAGCGGCACCGAGCCGTCGGCCATGACCACGCCGTCGGCGAGCACCTTGATGCGCTTCTCCTCCACGTCCGACTCGTCGTGGATCTCGCCCACGATCTCCTCGACCACGTCCTCGAGGGTGACGATCCCGCTCGTCCCGCCGAACTCGTCGACCACGATCGCGAGGTGCGTCTTGCGCCGCTGCATCTCCTTGAGGAGCTTGACGACCTTCATCACCTCCGGGACGAAGAAGGGCGGGCGCAGGTACTTCGCCAGCTGGAACTTCGCGGGGTCGATCCCCTTGCGCATGTCGATGAGCAACAGCTTCACGAAGAGGATGCCGACCACCTCGTCGAGCGAATTGCGGTAGACGGGGATGCGCGACAGCTCCGTCTCCTCGACGAGCCTCATCACTTCGTCGAGGCTGGCGCCCTCCTCCAGCGCGACCGCCTGCGTGCGCGGGATCATGATCTCCTTCACCAGCGCCTCGGTGAAGGCGAGCACCGAGCTGAGGAGCTGCTCCTTGGTCTCGTCGAGAGAGCCGTGCCGCGCGCCCTGCTCGATGAGGTACTCCAGCTCCTGCGAGGTGACCGATTCGGCGGCCGGCTCGCCCAGGCCCATCGCCCGGGCGATGCCGCGCGGGATCTGCACGAAGAGCCAGGCGAACGGCCACAGCAGCCAGTAGAAGAGGACTACCAGCGGGATGAGCGCGAGCGCGGCGCCGCTGGCGTGCCGCTTGGCGAACGTCTTGGGAGTGATCTCGCCGAAGACGAGGATCACGACCGTGACCAGGCCGGTGACGATGGCGAGCTTGCTCTCCGCGCCGAGATCGTGGGCGATCACCGCGGTCAACGAGCCGAGGCCCACGTTCACCAGCGTGTTTCCCAAGAGGAGCATGGAGAGGATGCGGTCCGGGTGCCGGTGCCACGATTTGAGCAGCGCACCGCGCCAGCCGCCGGTCTCCATCAAGCGGCGCACGCGCGCCTCGCCGAGGGCGGTGAGCGCCGTCTCGGAGGAGGAGAAAAAGGCGGAGAGGAGAAGCCCGAGGAGCAGGCTCACCCATTGCCAGGTGGGAACCAAGGTCGGGTCAGTCTAACAGTCCCGGCTGGCGACTGGCGGCTTACCGCTTGGGCGGCTCAAACGGGGCTCCGACGATGCCCGTCCGGCGGGTGCGGGGACAAGGGGGCGCCAGCCCCCTCCGCGAGGGGCAAGCCGAATCACTTCTGCCAGTCGTAACGGACCAGATCCTCCGGCTTGAAGAAGAAGGCGATCTCGGTGCGCGCGTTCTCGGGGGAATCGGAGCCGTGGACGCTGTTCGCCTCGATGCTCTTCGCGAACAGCTTCCGGATGGTTCCTTCGGCGGCGTTGGCCGGGTTCGTCGCGCCCATCACGTCGCGGTTGCGCGCGACGGCGTTCTCTCCCTCGAGCACCTGCACGACGACCGGACCGCTGGTCATGTACTGCACCAGGCTCTTGAAGAACGGCCGCTCGCGGTGCACCGCGTAGAATGCCTCCGCCTGCTTCTGCGTGAGCTGCAGCATCTTCATCGCCACGGGCTTGAGGCCCGCTTCCTCGAACTTCGTCAGGATCTTCCCCATGACGCCCGACTGCAGCGCGTCCGGCTTCAAGATGCTGAGAGTGCGCTCGACGGCCATGTCCGCTCCTGTGAGGGGCGGCTTCCTACCAAGCCCGGATCGATTCCACAATAGCCGCGTTGAAGAGCATGGCGCCGCCCTGTCGGCGCCGACTAGAACCGGAACGGCAAGGCGCCGAGGAGCAGCTTCACGTCGTCGTCGGTGAAGTAGAAGCCCGCTCCGAAGAAGAAGTCCTTTCCGCTCACGACGCGGGTCGGCGTCTCGCTGTCCAGCACCCGCGGATTGGCGATGTCGTCGGCGCCCGCGGTGATGAACAGGTGATCGAAGAACCGGTAGTCGGCGTAGACCTTGATCCGGGGATGCAGCTTGAGTGGATTGGCGAACTCGAAGATGTCGCCGGAGAGGATGAGCGCGTCGTTCAGCAGATGCAGCTTGAGCCCGAAGCCGCCGGTGTTCTCCAGGATGCCGAAGCGGCCGCTGATCGGCCCGTATCGCTTGGCGAGATACGCGCTGAACTTGAGCTGGCGCTCGGTGGTGATCTGCGTGTAGCTGGACGGGAAGAACGGGTTGGGACCGGGCTGGTTCGGATCGGTGAGCGTGTTCTGCACCTGGACCCGCTTCACCAGGCCGCGGGGATCGTCGATCAACTCGAACCCGTACCACTTGTCCGGCTTGGGGATGATGCGGATGGAAAAATAATTTTTCGTCCAAGGATTGTACGAATAGTCCACCAAGGCATTCCCCGTGACCGGTGCGGTGCGCCTGTCGCACGCCGTCACGCCGGTGCAGCCGAGGAGGAACTCGTTGCGCTCCTGCAGCTCGATCTTGAGCTGCCCCAGCCCCGCGAACACGTCGTTGAGCGAGGAGGTGGCCTTTTCCAGGTTCTTCGCCAGCTTGTCGTCGTTGACCAGCCGCCCGATGGTCCCTTCGCCCTTGTTGATCTTGTCGGTGATCTCCCGGACGTTCGCAAGCGAGGCGTCCAGCTTCTCCATGCTCGAGCGGACGCTCCCCACGCTCTTCTTCAGCTCGCCGGTGTCCTGCGAGCCGACCACGTTGCCCACCGTCTTGAGGATGTCCCGCGCCTCGGCCGTCGCGTCGCGCGTGTTCTTGAGGATGGCGAGCACGTCCTGCTCGCCGCCGGCGCCGATGTTGCGCAGGTTGCCGGTGAACGACTGCACGTTCCCCAGGATCGCGTCCACCCGCGATTGGCTGCGGTCGATGATCCCCTCGATCCCATCGGTGATGCGGGTGAGGTTCTCCACGATGGTGCGGAGGTTGTTCTCGCCCTCCTCGCCGCCCAGCGTCTTGCGCAGGTTCTCCGTCACCGCGCCGATGTCGCCGGCGATCTTCGAGAGCTGGTTGAAGACCTCGTTCATCCCCGGCTGGCGGACGACGTTGCGGATCTCGTCGCCGTCCTTGAGCAGCGGCTGATTGGGCGTGCCCGGCGTCAGGTCGAGCAGGAAGTCGCCGAGGATGCTCTCGGAGCGCTTGGTGATGCTCGCATTCCGGTGCAGCGGGTATTGCTCCTTGATCTTCAGCCACACCCTGGCGCGCGCGGTGGCCTGGTCCAGCTCGATGCGGTCCACCTGCCCCACCGGGATGCCCGCGATCTGCACGCGGGAGCGCGCTCCCAGGCCGGTCGCATCGTCGAACATGGCGAAGACGCGGTAGCTCTTGTCGCGGCCGAGGTTCGCGCCGATGAAGTAGAGCCCCAGCGCGAACGCGACGGCCCCGGCGGCAACCACCAGACCGACCCGCACGGGTGTCCAGAAGGATTGCACCCTTCGATCCTATGCTCGCCCGAACCAGGTGGCGAGGAAATGCCGGGTGTGCGGCTCCTGGCTGTGGCGCACCTTGTCCGGCGGT
>JBJMQJ010000098.1:0-7342 GCA_045802765.1 Myxococcales bacterium | reverse complement strand
TGGCGCGCGATGGCCCAGCCTCTTCACGGCGAGGACCACGCCCGCAAGGACCAGTACCAAGGCGAGCGCAGCGGCAACGCCGATCACCAAGGCACGAGGTGGGCCGTGCGCGGACGGCGCTTGCCGGGGCGGCTCGCCTTCCGATTCGGCAGGCTCCTCCAAGGCATCCGCTGCCTCGGACCCCGATTGCCGATCAGCCGCTTCGTCGGCCGCTGGATTGCCGCCGTGACCGTCCTCGGCGAGCGCGCCGTGATCGTCTCCCGCATCGCGCATCTGCGTGGACGGTCCCGCAGTCCCGGGCGCGTCAGGGGCCGATGGATGTGTCCGCGGGGCCCCTGCCGGTGCGACATCGCCGCCGCGCAGCCGCGGGAGCGGCGTCTGCGGCGGCGGCGTAGGCACCTGGGCGGCCGGCGGCCTGGCGACGGAGGGCGGAGCCTTCCCGAAGAGGATCGTAGCGCTCGCGCCGGCGTCGGTCTTCGCAGGCGCCTTCGGTCGCTGCGCGACCGCTGGCGCCGCGCCGAAGACGAGCGTCGCACCGGCGGCGTCGGTCGGTTTCGAAAGCGGCTTCACCGTTCCCGCCGGCGTGCGGGGAGGCTGGGTCTTGAGCGAAGGCGCCGCGTTGAACATCATCGTCCTGCCTGCCGCCTCGTCCGCGAGGGGAGGGGCGACCGCTCCGGCCGGGCCACCTGCTGCCTTCGGGGCCGCAGCCACGGGCTTCGGCGGTGTGGCGCGCGCGCCGGGCAGGGGCGCAAGGGGCGGCGCTGCCGCCGCGGGAACACCGGCGGGACCAGCGGGCTTCACGGGCGCGGCGGAAGTCGGTGGAGCGGCGAACATGACGGTCCCCGCCGCCGCGGGAAGCTTCGGCGCTGCCGCGGAAGGTTTCGGCGCCGGCCGAGGCGCCGTGGCCGGCGGCCCAGGCGGCGCGGCAGCCGCGTTGGTCGCGATCGGAGCCGCGGCCGCGGGCTGCGCGGCTTCCCGCGTGGCGCGGAACGTATTGCCGCACTTGCCGCACCGCATGGCGAGCCCCTGCGCGCCGACGCGGGCATCGTCGATCCGGTAGCGCGCCTGGCACTTGTCGCAGCGAACGTCCATGGTGCGTCCCCTCCGGCGAGAACGCTCCCCGGCCCCGGGGTGCGGCCGGGTGGTGAAAAGCGGGTAGCGTAAGCGGAGCGTACTCTACTGTAAAGGCGGGTACGGGAGGAGCGGCGCGCCGCGGGGAGGCTGGAAAACGTCAATGGCTGCGCGCGCAACCGCCTGCTGGCGGGCCGAAAATTGACGGAATGCCCGCCGCTCTTACAGTCGGTCCTGCCCCTGCGCGGTCCTGTTGCGCTGTAGGGGAACGGAGGCAGCGTGGCGCGCGCGAGGAAGGCGGCTGGGCGGCCGAAAGAGGCGGCGTGGAAGGGTCCGGTCGCGGGCATCCTGCTGGCGGGCGCCGCCGTGGTGGCGTTGCTGGGTCTATGGAGCTACGGCCCGCGCGCGCCCGGAGCCAACTGGGCCGGTCCGGTCGGGTACGCCATCGCGGGCGCCCTCCTCGAAGTGGCTGGGGTCGGCGCGTACGCTGCTGCGCTGTTCGTCCTGCTCGTCGCCGCGGCGCTGATCGTGGGGCGCCCGCGGCTCTCCTTGGCGAGCAGCGCTTCATGGCTCTTGTTCTCGCTTTCGCTCATCGCCCTGTTGCACCTCGGCGTGCGCGTCCGGTTGCAGGGCCACGCTCCTGGCGGGTTCCTCGGCGCGCTCATCGCCGGCGGCGCGCGCGCGGCGCTCTCCACCTGGGGCGCGGCGGTGCTCATCGGGGCGATCGGCGCCGCCGCGCTGGTGGTCGCCACCGACCTGTGGGCGCTGCGCGCGGCGTTCGCCTTCGGGCGGCTCGGGTTCAACGGAGGCGCGCGCGCCGTGAAGGGCGCCGCGGAGGCGCTCTCGCGCGTCCGGGCAGCGGACGGAGAAGACCGCGGCGACGAGTCGTTCGAGCCCGATCCCGACGTCCGCATCACGCTCGAGCCGCGCAACAGGCAGGCCGCCCTCCGCCTCGGGTTGGACGACGAGGCGGCGCAGGACCCGCGCCTGCCGGTTCCTCCCGGTTCCGACCCCGGGCGCGTCAAGAAGCAGCCGGGCGCCTCGATGTCGACCCCGCCCGCCGGGGCGGTGCCCGCGGAACCGCTGCCGATGGCGCCGACCATCGTCGAACCGAAGCCGCCCCCGCGGGCGGGCGCGCGCAAGGAGGATCGCAAGGAGGAGCAGGAGAACCCGGGGGCCGGGTTCACCCTGCACGGCGGCCGCAAGACCTTCACGCCGCCGCCGATCAACATCCTCACCGGCGAGGCGACGGCCGCGGCGCCGATCGACCGCGAGGGGCTGACCGCGACGGCCGAGAAGCTGCGTCAGAAGCTCGCCTCCTTCGGGATCCAGGGACAGGTGACGCAGATCCGCCCGGGGCCGGTGGTCACCATGTTCGAGTTCCTTCCCGCCGCCGGCGTGAAGGTCTCCCGCATCGCCTCGCTCTCCGACGACCTGGCGATGGCGATGGAAGCGCTCCGCGTGCGCATCGTCGCGCCCATCCCGGGGCGCGGCGTGGTGGGCATCGAGGTGCCGAACAAGGAGCGCCAGATGGTCGTCCTGCGCGAGCTCGCCGAGCAGGACGCGTTCCAGAAATCGCACAGCAAGCTGGCGATGTGCCTGGGCAAGGACATCGAGGGAATGCCCTACATCGCCGACCTGGCGAAGATGCCGCACCTGCTCATCGCGGGGACCACCGGGTCGGGCAAGTCGGTGGCGGTGAACTCGATGATCGTCTCCATGCTGCTGCGCGCCTCGCCCGAGGAGGTGCGGTTCCTCATGGTCGATCCGAAGATGCTCGAGCTGTCCATCTACGAGGGCATTCCCCACCTGCTCCTGCCCGTGGTCACCGACGCGAAGAAGGCGGCGATGGCGCTGCGGTGGGGCGTGGAGGAGATGGAGCGCCGCTACCAGCTCCTCGCCGAGTGCGGCGTCCGCAACATCGCCTCGTACAACAAGAAGGTGGAGAAGGAGGGCGACTCGGCGCGGCGCGCGCACAGACCGGCCAAGGAGAAGCGCGTCGTCGATCTCACCGACCCGCAGCTCTCCATTCCGCAGCTGCAGCAGGCCGCGGCTGCGGGCGAGGTCCTGCGCCAGGAGAACGACAACGCCGCCGTGCAGATGATGCGCGAGAACGAGCGCAAGGTCGCGGCCGGGGAGACCTCCGACCCGCCGGAACCCGCTGCTCACGATGAGCACGCCCCAGCGCACGAACCGCTGCGGAAGCTCCCCTACCTGGTGATCATCATCGACGAGCTGGCCGATCTCATGATGGTCGCCTCTCGCGAGGTGGAGACGTACATTGCGCGGCTTGCGCAGATGGCGCGCGCCGCCGGCATCCACCTGATGGTCGCCACGCAGCGTCCCTCGACCGACGTGGTCACCGGCGTGATCAAGGCGAACTTTCCCGCGCGCCTCTCCTTCCAGGTCGCCTCGCGGCACGACTCGGCCACGATCATCAACGCTCCCGGCGCCGAAAATCTATTGGGGATGGGCGACATGCTCATCCTGCCCCCGGGCACCTCGACGTTGACGCGCGTCCACGGCCCGTTCGTGGAGGAGAAGGAGATCCACGCGGTCGTCGAGCACTGGAAGGCGCAGGGCGCGCCGGTCTACGACCCGAACATCTTGAAGCCCCGCGCTGAGGACGGCGACGGCATGCCCGAGGACGACCAAGGTCCGGACGAGCTGTACGATCAAGCGATCGCGGCCGTCTCCGATATGCGCTTCATCTCCATCTCGCTCCTGCAGCGCAAGCTCCGCGTGGGTTACAACCGCGCGGCCCGCATGATCGAGCGCATGGAACGGGACGGGATCGTCGGCCCGGCCGACGGCGCCAAGCCGCGCGAGGTGCTCATCCGTCCGGTCGGCGAGATGCCCGGCGCCGGCGCGTGAGCCCGAGAAAAAAGCACGCGGCCGCCGGATACGGCACGAGTGGCGGCTGACCGGATGTTCCCTTGACCGGCGTTTCGCGTCCCGGTAAACGAACGCGCGCACCGTAGCAGGAGAGCTCGGGGCCGGCCCTGCAGACCGCAGCCGAACCAGAGGACTGATTCGAATGGCGACTGGTACCGTGAAGTGGTTCAACGACACGAAGGGCTTTGGCTTCATCACCCAGGACGGCGGAGGGGAAGACGTCTTCTGCCATCACACCGCCATCAAGGCGGAGGGGTTCCGTTCGCTCGCCGAGGGCCAGAAGGTGGAGTTCGAGGTGGTGAAAGGTCCGAAGGGCCTGCAGGCCCAGAACGTGCGCAAGCTGTCGTAACGCTCGCTGCGAAAAGTCCCGAGGCCCGGTCTGGTTCGCCAGGCCGGGCCTTTGTGTCTCGCGGGTCCCCCTCAGCCGGCCTGCGCCCCTGCCTGCTCGTCGGCGCGAGAGGCGACTTCGACCACCGTCAACGTCTCCTCCCGTTTGTCGACCCGGTACGAAACGGTCACGTCCTCCACTTCGACCCGGAGCAGAGTCGCCTCCGGCCCCGCGTTGCGCGCGAGCACCAAGCTTGGCGGCGGAGCGATGCTCGCCAGGTCGGCGAGCTCCGCCAGGAGCCGGCCCAGCCGCTGCACGACGTGGGAAGAGAACGTGCGCAGCCGCTGCGCAGCCGCCGGCTCGACGAGGATGCGGTAGCTCATGAGCGCACGCTAACCATTCGTGCGGGCGCCGCGGTAGGGGGAGATGACGATTTTGTCGGAGATCGTGCTGGCTGCGTGAACCTACGAGCCGGCCTTCCGGGTCCGCACCGGAAGCGCCGGCGGCAGCTCGCCCGCGCGCCGGGGCGGCTCGGCGAAGCTCGACGGCAGCAGGTTGAACGGGAGCAGCTTCACGAGGAGCGGTAGGAGCAGCATTCCGCCCGGCGCGGCGAAGATGGCCAGCGCGGGAATGGTCTTGGCCACGTCGATGAGCTGCGCGCGGATCTTGGTCTTCTCCTGGGGAGTGAGCGTCGCCCCGCCGCTCGCGCGGGCGAGGAGCTGTGCCAGCTCGCCCGTCTCGCGGATCTCCTGCAGGATCCGATCGAGGTTGTCGGCGACGGCCGCCTGCAGGCGGCTGGTGAGCGCGTCGGCGAGGCCTTCGGGAGTCTCGGCGAGGCGCAGCGCGGCGAGCGCATCGCGGTTCTGCCGGTAGAAGTGGTCGACCTGCGCTTCCAGCGCGCTCAGGTCCTCCGCCTGGACTTCCAATGCGATCGCCAGGCGCTCGACGAAAGCGATCTCTCCGGCGTCGAACTTGCGGTCGACCAGCGCCGCGAGGAGCACCTGCTCCACCGCGAATCGCCGCAGCGCGAAGGCCTGCATCGCCGGCGCCAGACGCTCGATGGGCCGCGGGTCGCGCCGGGCGCGCTGGAGGAGGCGGTACTCGGGCGCGGGCAGCTTCTGCCCGCGCAAGACCTGATCCATGCTGCGCGCCACTTCCCTTCCGTTCTCCTGCCCCGCGGCCAGGCCGGAGAGAAGCTCGACCAGGACGCAGCGCCACACGAGCGCTGCGCGGTCGGCGATCCGGGTCGCGGCGGGGGAGATGCGCCCGTGCGCGAAGGCCGCGAGCGCCACGCTCGCGCAGGTGCGCACCTCGATCGCGCACAGGCCGTTGTGCAGCGGCAGCCCCGCGAATGGTCCGCCCAGCGCCAGGTACCGCCGCGACAGGCGGGTGGCGACCTTCGCGGCCAGCCGCTGCACCGCGGTCTCCTTCGCTCCGAGCGGGGCGGCGAAGAGCCGCGCGGACTCCTTGGTGCGTCCGGCCACCGCGCCGAGGATGGCGAGCAGTTGGTTGCGGCGCGCGTCGATCGCGACGTGCGGGGCCACCTCCGGTCCTTCGACGAAGTAGGCGGCCGCGGAAAGCGCGGCGGCCTTGGCGCAGAGGCGCACCAGCCCGGCGACGAAGTGCGCGAAGGCGCGCGCGCCGGGCACGGCGTCAGGAGGCAGCTCCACCGCCGGATCGACCGCCCCGGTGCCGTAGGCGAGCCCGGAAGCGCGCAACATCACTTCCAGCCGATCGCGGCGCTCGTGCAGCGAGAGGCGATGGGGCGGCCCCTTCGTGACGCGCACCGCGACGGCGCCGACCACGGCGAGCAGCCAGTCCGCGCTGCCCACCGGCAGCTCCGCCTGCCGGCCCTGGTGGAGAAGCGACTCGATGACGCACCCCGCGGTATCTCCGATGATTGTAGCAGAGCCCGGGGGGCAGGCCGGCCGCTACCTGACCGCCTTCACCCGGGCGCGCTTTTCGTCCAGCTCGACCGGCGGGGGAGGCGGCGCCGCTTTCACGATGCCGAACTTCTCGTACAGCTTCGCTTCCACCTCGCGCAGCGTCTCGGGATGCGCCCGGAGGAAGTCCCGCGCGTTCTCGCGCCCCTGCCCGATGCGCTCGCCTCCGTAGCTGAACCAGGCGCCGCTCTTCTCGACGATGTTGTTTTCCACGGCGAGATCGAGCAGGTCGCCTTCTCGCGAGATGCCCTGGCCGTAGAGGATGTCGAACTCGACCTCGCGAAACGGCGGCGCCACCTTGTTCTTCACCACCTTGACGCGCGTGCGATTGCCGATCACCGTCTCGCCGTCCTTGATTGCGCCGACCCGGCGGATGTCGAGGCGCTGCGAGGCGTAGAACTTGAGCGCGTTTCCCCCGGTGGTCGTCTCCGGGTTGCCGAACATCACCCCGATCTTCATGCGGATCTGGTTGATGAACACGACGGTGGTGTTCGACTTGGAAATGGTGGCGGTGAGCTTGCGCAAGGCCTGGGACATCAGCCGCGCCTGCAGTCCCATGTGCTGATCGCCCATCTCTCCTTCGAGCTCGGCGCGCGGCACCAGCGCGGCGACCGAGTCGATGACGATGACGTCGACCGCGCCCGAGCGCACCAGCATCTCGCAGATCTCCAGCGCCTGCTCGCCGGTGTCGGGCTGCGAGATGAGCAGGTCCTCGGTGCGCACGCCCAGCTTGCGCGCGTAGCCGACGTCCAAGGCGTGCTCGGCGTCGATGAAGGCGGCCACCCCTCCGTTCCTCTGCGCCTCGGCCACGACGTGGAGCGTGAGGGTCGTCTTGCCGGACGATTCCGGTCCGTAGATCTCGACGATGCGTCCGCGGGGAACGCCGCCGACCCCGAGCGCGAGGTCGAGCGAGATCGAGCCGGTCGAGATGGCCGGGATGTCCTGCACCAGCGGCTCGTCCACCCCGAGCCGCATGACGGACCCTTTCCCGAACTGCTTTTCGATGGCGCTCACCGCCAGCTCGATGGCCTTCTCTTTCTCCGCGTTCGCCACTCGTTCCCTCCTTTGCGCGCGAGGCGCGATCACTGAATTCTTGTACAGGACC
>JBJMQJ010000097.1:0-3209 GCA_045802765.1 Myxococcales bacterium | reverse complement strand
CGAGGCGTACCCCGAAGGGATGATCTGGCCGGCGACCACCACGATGGTGGCGGGTTGTTCGGCGACGCGGGCGGCGCGCACCGCCTGGGCGAACGCCCACGCGCCGCTGTCCGAGGTCCCCACCACGTACTGGGCCACGACGCGAGGAGAGAGCGCCAGCGACGCGCGCAGCGCCTGCGGCACCAGGCCGATGTTCATCCGCTCGTTGGGATCGAGGCCCGGCATGGAGGTGACGTAGAGGTCGGTGATCGAGTCGCGCGCCCGCGCGTAATTGCCGCCGGTGAGCTGCCAGAGCGAGGTGAGCGCCCGGTGCGCGGCCGAGGCGAACAGGTCGCTCAGGCCGATCGGCGACTCGAGCCCGTACTCGCGCTTCCAGTCCTCCGGCTTGGTGCGGCCGTCCTCGCTGCGGTTCGGGTAGCGGAAGAAGAGTCGGGTGACCTCCTCGCGGCTCAGCTCGGGATGTGGCTCGGCCAGGAAGGCGCGCCCACGCCGGGACGGCGGCAGGTGGCGCGGATTCGCGCTGTACTCCCCGGCGATCACGAAGACCCGTCGGCGCATGGCGCTCCCGTAAACCACGCTTACGGTCGGGGAGGAAGCTCCGTCCCGTATTTATTCTTGCATCCCTCTCGGGGGAGCGGCATCGAACGCGACTGCATTCCCGCGCCCGGAGCCTGCCCAGCATGTGGATCGTCCGCCTCGCCCTCCGACGTCCGTACACCATCGCGGTGCTGTGCTCGCTCATCGCCATCTTCGGGCTGCTCTCCACCAGCCGGATGAAGACGGACATCCTGCCGGCCATCGACATCCCCGTCGTCATCGTCGTCTGGAACTATCCGGGCCTTTCGGCCGAGGACATGGAACGACGCGTCGTGTTCATCAGCGAGCGCGCCATGTCGACCACCGTGAGCGGCATCTCGCGGATCGACTCGCAGTCGATGAGCAGCATCGGGATCCTCAAGGTCTACTTCGAACCGGGGAGCGACATCGGCGGCGCCATCGCGCAGATCGTATCCGTGTCGCTGACGGCCAGCCGGATCATGCCTCCCGGGATCACGCCTCCCGCCATCATCCGCTACAACGCGAGCAACGTCCCGGTCGCGCAGCTGACCATCTCCAGCAAGACGCTGAGCGAGCAGGAGCTGTACGACTACTCGCTCAACTTCATCCGGCTGCGCCTGTTCACCATCCCCGGCCTGGCCACCCCGGCTCCATTCGGCGGCAAGTCGCGCCAGATCATGGTGGACATCGATCCCGCGCGGGTCGCCTCCAAAGGGCTGGCGCCGAACGACGTCGTCCAGGCGGTGCTCGCGAGCAACGTGCTGGTCCCGGCGGGCGCTGCGCAGATCGGCGGGACCGAGTACGACGTGAAGCTCAATTCCAGCCCCGACTCCGTGGAAGCGTTCAACGACCTGCCGGTGAAAGCCATGGACGGCGCCACCATCACGCTGGGCGACGTCGCTCGCGTGCGCGACGGGTATGCCGTGCAGAACAACATGGTGCGCATCGACGGTCGGCGCGCGACCTACCTGGCCATCTTGAAGAAAGCCGACGCGAGCACGCTCGCGGTGGTGGAGGGCGCGCGCGAGCAACTGCCCATCATCAAGGCCGCCGCGCCCGAGGGGATGGAGCTGAAGATCGATTTCGACCAGTCCGTCTTCGTGCGCGCCGCCGTCCAGAACGTCCTGCACGAGGCGGTGATCGCCTCCATCCTCGTCTCGCTGATGATCCTCTTCTTCCTGGGAAGCTGGCGCGGCGCCGTGCTGGTCGGCACCAGCATCCCGCTGGCCATCCTGGTGGGTCTCGTCGGCTTGTTCCTCGGCGGGCAGACCTTGAACCTCATGACCCTGGGCGGCCTCGCGCTCGCCATCGGCATGCTCGTCGACGACGCCACCGTGGAGGTGGAGAACATCCACCGGAACCGCCACATGGGGAAGCCGCTCACCGTGGCGATCCTCGACGGCGCGCGGCAGATCGCGGTGCCCGCGCTGGCCGCCACGCTGACCATCTGCGTCGTGTTCTTTCCCGTGGTTCTCCTGGAGGGCCCGGCCCGATTCCTCTTCACGCCGCTGGCGCTGGGCGTCGTCATCTCGATGCTCGCCTCCTATCTCCTCTCGCGGACGCTGGTGCCGACGCTCGCGCGCATCCTTCTCGAGAAGGAAGAGCTGGAGCAGAAGGGACCCGGGTTCGGCGCCCGCTTCAATCGATGGCGAGACGCCGGGTTCGACCGGTTCCGGGAGGCGTACGGGCGGGCGCTCGCAACCGTGCTCGCCCACCGGGGAATGGTGATCGGCGCGGCTGGGCTCCTGCTCCTCTGCGCGGCGGCCTTGCCGTTCGTCGTCGGGCTGGACTTCTTCCCGAACGTCGACGCGGGCCAGATGCGCCTGCACTACCGCGCCCCGATCGGTACACGCGTAGAGGAAACCGAGCGGCACGTGGCGCGTCTCGAGCAACGCATCCGCGAGATTGTCCCGGCCGACGAGCTGCAGACCATCAACTCGATGATCGGCGTGCCCATCTCCTACAACCTGGCCTTCGTGCAGACCGACAACACGGGCAGCCAGGACGCGGACGTGCTCGTCGCGCTCAAGCCCCGGCACCGGCCCACCGAGCAGTACATGGATCGGATCCGGCGCGAGTTGCCCGACGAGTTCCCCGGGTCGAGCCTCTACTTCCAGCCCGCCGACATCGTCAGCCAGGTGTTGAACTTCGGACTCTCGGCGCCGATCGACGTCCAGATCGAAGGGCCCGACGTCGAGCAGAGCTTCGGAGTCGCGCGCGAGCTGGCCCAGCGCATCCGCCGCATTCCCGGCGCCACCGACGTCCGCATCCCGCAGGTGCTGGCGCATCCCGCGCTGGCGCTCGACGTGGACCGCGCCCGGGCAGCGCAGATCGGCATCACCCAGCGCGACGTGGCGAATAATCTTTTGGTCTCGCTCAGCTCCAGCACGCTCGTCGCCCCGTCGTTCTGGATCAACCCGAAGAACAACGTGAACTACTTCGTGGTCGTGCAGACTCCGCTGCGCGAGATCGACTCGGTGCCCTCGCTCCTCGGGATGCCGCTGGGGCGCAACGTCCAGCTGATCAATTCCTCCGTCCCCGCCACGCCCGGAGAGCAGCCGTCGGGCGGCGCTTCATACCTGGGCGCGGTGGCCAGGCTGCGGCCAGCGAGCGATCTGGAGATGTTAATAGAGTTGTGTTTGGATAGTGTG
>JBJMQJ010000008.1:0-3363 GCA_045802765.1 Myxococcales bacterium | reverse complement strand
GAGAAGCGCCGGGTCATGCGCGACCGGCGCAACGCCGAGCGGCTCGCCGCGATGGGCGCGGCGTTCGATCCCGGTCCCGACGTCCGGCTTCCTGTCTCGGAGCCCATCTTCGACTCGGCCAAAGGTCTCGCGCAGGGATGGTGGGACCACGGTTGGTCTCCCCACGATTTGAGCGCGGGAAAGCCGGCGAGCCTCGACCTTTCCGGGTTCGGGGGCCTCATCCTCGCCCACCCCGGCCTGCAGGGTTGGTACGGCGGGCTCCTCTTTCGCTACCGCGCCCCGGAGACCTCCGGTGACTTCCTCGAGGTCCGGCTCGAAGCGCCGGGGGGAGTCAAGCTGGCCCCGGTGCGCGGGATCCAGGCCCGCGCAGCTCGGCAGGCCGACGGATTCGCCGAGGTCTGGATTCCCATCCGCGAGCTCAACCCGCAGGGCAGACGATTCGAGAAGATCATCTTCCACGCCTGGCGGAGCATAGGTCCGGAGCGCGTCGAGCTCGCTGCCGTCGGCCTGACGGCGGCAGCGCCGCCAGCGCCGAAGCCTGCGCGCACGGGGCGCTTCCAGGTCGACTGCCGTGCGCCGGGCCATCCCATCAGCCCGCTCATCTACGGGATCGGGACGTACTTCGGCGATGCGGGCGAACAGCAGTGGACGCTGGGGGCGGCGGCCCGCCGATGGGGCGGAAACCACTCGAGCCGGTACAACCCGGACATCCATGCCTGGAACCTCGACCAGGACTGGTTCTTCCGCAACGCGCCGGTGAGGAGCGCCGAATCCTTCCTGGAGGAGAACCGCGTTCACGGGCTCGAGTCTGCGCTCACCGTCCCCATCCTCGGCTGGGTCGCGAAGGACACCAAGTCGTATTCCTTCCCGGTTTCCGTTTACGGCCCCCAGCAAGTGATCGCCTGGGACCTTCCCGACGACGGCAACGGGATCCGGCCCGACGGCACGCCCATCCCGTCGCCGCCTCCGACGACGACCAGCGTGTCTTGCCCGCCGGAATGCATCGAGCGGTGGATCCGGCGCATGCGGCAGGCGAGGGACGCCGGCCGAGCCGGTGTCGACCTCTACATCCTCGACAACGAGCCGATGATCTGGCACCGGACCCATCGCGACGTCCATCCACAGCCGCCCGGCTACGACGAGCTCCTGGAGCGGACGATCGCGTACGGCACGGCCATCCGCCGCGCGGACCCGGACGCCGTCATCGCCGGGCCGGCGGAGTGTTGCTGGCTCAATCATTATTTCTCGGCCAAGGACGTCGAGGCGAGCGTGTGGCTACGGCCGGATCGGCTCCGCCATTGGAACGTACCGCTGCTTCCCTGGTACCTCCGCAAGCTCCGCGATCACGAGAAACGGACGGGCACGCGTGTGCTCGACGTCGTCGACGTCCACTTCTACCCGATGGCGGACGTCGGCCCGCCCCGCGGAGGGCCCACCGACCCCGCGTCCAGAGCGCTGCGGATACGCACTACGCGATCCCTCTGGGATCCGAGCTATGTGGACGAGTCGTGGATCGACGAGCCGATCCAGGTGCTGCCGGTGCTGCGCAGGTGGATCGAGGAGAACTATCCGGGGCGCAAGATCTCCATCGGAGAATGGAACTTCGGCGCCGAAGACGACATGAGCAGCGGTCTCGCGGTCGCGGAAGCGCTCGGCCATTTCGGAACCGAAGGGATCTACTCGGCCTATTACTGGACGTATCCTCCCGATCGGTCGCCGCCTTACTGGGCATTCCGCGCGTACCGGAACTTCGACGAGAAGGGCGGGCGTTTCCTCGACCGCTCCGCGCCCGTGAACGGCGGCGCGCCGCTCGCGTCGCTCTTCGCCTCGCGCGACGAGGCGGGAGGACGGCTTGTCGCCCTGCTGCTCAATCACGATCCGGCCTCGCCCCTGCGCGCCGAAGTCGGTGTCGAAAGCTGCGGGACGGTCACTGCGGCGCGTGCTTTTTCGTACTCGGGGAACCCCAGCGGATTCGCTGCGCGCCCACAGCCTGCGAGCGTGGACGGACGGCTGGACGTGACGGTCGAGCCCTATTCCATCACCGTCGTCGACATGACGCTCAGGCGGGCGAACCCGTGAGCTCCGCCCGCTGCGGCGCCGCCAGGACCTCCCCGTAGAGTTCTTCCAGCGCCCGCGCGGCGCCGTGCCAGGAGTATCGTTCCTCGACGAGCGCGCGCCCCTCTCTTCCCAGGCGGGAGGCGAGCTGGGGATCGCCGAGGACGCGCAAGACCGCCGCGGCGAGCGAGGCGGGATCGTCGCCGAGCAAGAGATGCCGGCCGGCTTCCGCGTCGATTCCCTCGGCGCCCAGCGAAGTGGACACGACGGGCTTCGCCATCGCCATCGCTTCGAGGATCTTGAAGCGCGTCCCGCCGCCGATTCGCAAAGGGGCGATCGAGACCGCTGCGCTCGCGAGGTGTTGGCGGACGTCGTCGACCTTCCCGGCGATCTCGACCCGTGGACCGCGGTGGGCGAGGATCTGGGGCGTCGGCTCCTGACCGACGATCTTCAGCCGCGCCGCCGGGTTGCTCTTCTCGACCAGGGGCCACGCCTCGCGGAGGAAATGGAGGACGCCGTCCTGGTTGGGGAAATAGTCGAGCGCGCCGAAGAACAGCACGGTCCGCCCGTCGGATGGGGGATCCGTAGCTCCCGGCTTGAAGTACTCGACGTTCACCGCATTGGGCACCACCGCCGAGCGCAGCGAGGGAACGAGCGCGCGGGCGCGCGCCTGGTCGGCCGCGGAGCAGAAGGCGACGCCGTCGAACCGGCTCCAGATCTGCATCTCCTCGCGGCGGACCTTGCGCCAATTGATGGCGTTGTAGATCCGGCGTGCCGGGTCCATGCCGCGGCTCGCCTGCTGCCGGGCGAGGTCGAACTCGATGTTGTGCTCGTCGAGGACGAGCCGCGGTGGGCGCGCGCCCGGTGGCGCCTTCGCCAGCTCGTGGAACGCGAGAAAGGGAAGCTCCACGTTCACGACGTCGTAGGCGCGGGCCGAGAGCACCCGATGGAGAACGTCGCGCACGGAGCGGAGATCGTAGAGCCCGCGCACCAGGCTGCGCGAGGAGAGCAGCGAGCAGACTTGAAGGAAGCGCTTGCCGACGCCTTCCCAGCTCGCGCTGGGACGCGCGATCAACACCACTTCGCTGCAGTACTCGGCCATCGCGCGCTCCGCGGCGCGAGCATCCTGGTCGTCCGGGATGACGGAAACCGCGGTGATTTCGTGGCGGCCGCCCAGCGCCGCCATGAGCCCCTCCGCCCGCCGCTGCGCGCCGAACGTCGCCGGGCTGGGCGCAAACGGAGCCAGGAAGAGTATCTTCAAACGGTCGCCGTCCATGTCCGGTCGAGGAACACTAAGCTGACGGGGCG
>JBJMQJ010000096.1:0-4142 GCA_045802765.1 Myxococcales bacterium | reverse complement strand
CGGCGCCGGCCTGACCCAGGCCTGCGGCACCGGGGCTTGCGCCGTGGCCGCGGCAGCAGCCGCCCGCGGCGACGTGGATGCATCCACCGAAGTGATCGTCGAGCTTCCCGGCGGTTCCCTCTCCATCCGCCGCGATCCGCTGACGGGTCAGCTCCTCATGCGCGGCCCCGCCCAACTCGTCTTCACCGGCCACCTCCCCGACTGACCCCCGCACCGTTCAAACCAATTGCACCACGGAGCACACGGAGGGCACGGAGAATCGGTTCGATCCGGCAACGGGCATCCACCTGGCGTCTCGCAAACCCAGATGACTCCGTGTGCTCCGTGTGCTCCGTGGTGCGATCGGTTTGGCTAGCGCGGCTGAGCAGGGGCCGGCGCACCTGCATCGGGTGCGGGTGAGCTCGATTTCGGTGCCGGAGCTTGGCGCGGGTTCGAGGCGGGCGCGGACGGTGGGTGGGGTTTGGATTGGGAGGCGTCTTCGAGGAGGCCCTGGATTCCTTCCAATTCGCGGAGCATCGGGGAGGCTTCCAGGGCGTGCTCGCCGCCGCCTTCCTCGACGGATTGGAGCTTGCGGCGGGCGGAGAGGACCAGCTTTGCCGCCTGGACCAGCTCCTGGCGGGCGGCGGTGAAGGCGAGCTCGCCGCGAAGCCCCGCGAGCTGCTGGTGCTGCTCGGCAGTGAGCCCCGGCAGCGCGCTGGCGCGGTCGACCAGCCTGCCCGCCTCGGCGATGGACTTCTCCTCCCCCTTCTGCGCGTCGGCGCGCGCCCAGGGCACCACCAGATCGAAGAGCGCGCGATCGAGCGCGGTCTGGTCCTCGAATTCCTGCTCGGAGACCTTCGCGCCCTGCGGAATGGGGATCGGCCCGTACACCTTTCCGAGCTGCGGGTCGTCGGCGGCGATGTTCGCCATCCCCAGCGGGAAGAAGCGGCCCTTCGAGATGGTGAGGAACGACTCGTCCGGCCGCCACGAGAAGCGGCGCAGGTTGCGCTCCGAGGCGAGCCACCACACCGCCACCAGCAGGCCGAGCACCAGGATCCACAGGACCAGCCTGGAAAGGCCTCCGCCGCGCCGCCCCGTCTGCGTCTGCGCGTCGGCCATCGGGCTCAGGCCTTCTTCGCCGCGCCGATGAACGGCAGGTTGCGGAACTTCTCCCCCGAGTCGAGACCGTAGCCGACGACGAACAGGTCCGGCACGGTGAACCCCAGGTACTGGATGGGGATCCGCGTGCGCAGCCGGGAGGGCTTCTGCAGGAGCGCGCAGATCTTCACCGAGGCCGGCCTCCGCGTGGACAGGTTGTCCAGCAGGTACCGCATGGTGAGGCCGGTGTCGACGATGTCCTCGACGATGATGACGTGCTTTCCCTCGATGGGGCGGGTCAGGTCGGAGGTGATCTTCACCACGCCCGAGCTCTCGGTCTCCTCGCCGTAGCTGGAGAGGCCGATGAAGTCGACCGAGAGCGGCAGGTCGATCTGGCGGGCGAGATCGCTGACGAACATGAACGCGCCTTTCAGCACTCCCACCAGGACCAGCTCCTTGCCCCGGTGGTCGCGCTCGATCTCCGCCGCCAGCTCGCGCACGCGGCCGGCGATCTGCTGTTGCGTGTACAGGACCTCGAGCTCGTCGCCCAGCTTCATCGGGTCTCCTCGCGACTCACACGTACGCGTTGTTCATCAGCTCGCCGAATCCGCCGCCGCCCGGCACGATGTACTGCCGATCGTCCAGCCCGCGCTCCCGGTCCCACAACGTGCCGGGAACGGTGTCGAAGACCTCGGGCGGCGAAAGCCCGCGGTCGAGCCGCAGCGCGTAGACGATCGTCCCGGGATGCTGCGAGGTGACCCGCTTGACGTACTCGGGAGTGACGATCAGGTGCGCCGCGATCGCCTTGCGCGGCGTGCCCACCACCTGCGCCTTGTAGGCGTCGAGGGCGGTGCAGATCGAGCCGCCGGTCGCGCCCATCGGATCGGGGAAGAGGAGGATGGCGTCGTCGACGTCGCCGCCGATCTTGCTTCCAGAGATGCGCGCTCCGATCACCTTGGAGGCCTCGTCCAGGACGCGGGCCATGACGAAATGATCCTGCCGGACGAGCCGCGGGTCGAGCAGGGTGTTGAAGAAGTCGTAGGTGATCTGCGAGGGCAACGTGCCGGCGCGCGCGATGTTCACGGTGACGAGCCGCACTTCCGGGTCGATCATCTCGCCGTGGAACACGCCGTTGGGCGTGTGATCGATCATGCGCGTGGGAGTGGCCGCCGCGCGCCGGGGGAACTCCGCGTTGACGATGACGCGAAGCAGGTCGCGGTACAGCTCGCCGACCAGGCGGTTGATCTCGGGCTGGTGGGTTCCCTTGGCGCACAGCCGGGCGAGCTGCGTGAGCGCGACCGGTTCGGCGACCACGTGCACCGAAGGCCCATAGCGGTGCGGCATCTCGGGCGCGCGATAGGGGATCTCGTCGTACGCGTGGTCGCGCATGAGAAGGCCTCCTCAGCTCCCCTGGGATCCACCGCGCTTGACCAACGCGAACAGCTCCTGCTCGGGCGGCGCGGTCGGGGGACGGGGCTCGGGAGAGATGACCTCGAGGGTGCCCATCAGCGGGGAGGCCTTCCGTCGGCGGCGCCGCCGGCCGGGGCCGCCCCGCGGCCGCGACGGAACCGCAGCGACACGGTTGCGTCCACCCCGTCGGGCGCGGGGCGCGCCAGCATCACCGCGTCGCGCAGCGCGGCCATCCGGTCGGCCACCATCCGCGCGCCGGCGCCGACCATGCCGCCCTGGCCCTCGGCGGCAGCCTGCAGGGAACGCAGCAGTCCTTGCACGTCGAACCAGCCCACCTGGTCGGCGGCGGAATCGAATCCAGAGACGCCCGCTTCCTTGAGCTGGTCGCTCAAGGTCCGCGCGCCGCGCTCGGGCGCGAGCGCGCGGCCGATGGGACCGAATCGCGCCGGACGCGCAGGTGGCGACCGGCGGCGGCGGCGCCCGCCCCCCGGAGGCGGCGCCGGGTCCGGCTCGTCGCCGTCCTCGGGGAGGCCGCCGATGGCGAAGTAGAAGACCCCGTCCTTCACCGCTGCCATCGCGGCGCCGCCGCCGAGCTTCCACAGCGTGGTGCCGGCGATCGGCACGCGCTGGCCGGCGCTCACCTTGCGGTCGATGGCCTGCTGCAGCGTCCGCGCCCGGTCCGGGGCGAGCTCGGCGGCCGCCAGGAAACCCGAGCGATCGAACGCGCTCACCTCTTCGCCGAGCACGGCCTCGAGCAGCGCGGCTGCATCGAGGTAGAGCGCGATTCCGACGTTGCCCGTGAAGGCCGGCAACAGATCCTTCTCGAGATCGAGGCCGGTCAGCTCCTCGGCGCGCTCGCGCGCGCGGTTCGCGTCCGCCTGGCTCGCCTTGAGCAGCTCCCGCCACAACGCGTCCGGCCGACCCGACACTTTGACGTAAGCGGCGGGACCGGCCGGGAGCCGGGCGGCGAGGTCGGGAGGACTCTTCAGCGGCGTGAACGTCTTCTGCAGATCTTCGGGGGAGAGGCGGCGCGGCTGCGCGAACAGCTTGACCTGCAGGCCCTCCGGGCCGTCGAGCAGCGAGAAGGCGGCCAGGCCGAGCTGCGAGGCGAACCTGCCCTGCCCGTCCTTCTCCGACGGCCGCGAGAAGAACACCGCGTCGCCCTGCCCCACGTGCTGGACGGCGAGCTGCCACGGCGGCTCGGCGGCGAGCCCGCTCGACGGCTGCAGCGCGACGATCCCGCGCATGGCGAGCGCGGGATCGGTGAGCCCCGGCAGCCGCAGGTACAGGTAGCCGTACCGGAGCACCACGGCCACCTGCTCGCCGCCGCGTCCTGCGCCGAGGAGCATCGACACCCCGTTCTGCGTCTTCGTATCGGAGAGCTGGAACGGGCCTCCGGCGAAGCGGCCCTCCGAGGCGTGTGAGAGCAATCGCTTGACCGCCGCGAGCGCCTTCGCGTCGTCGCTCGTCCCCACGGCCGCGACCAAGGCCTCCGCATCCTGCGGCACGGTGAACAGCGCCAGGCCCTCGTCGGGATCGAAACCGTTCTCCTGCGCGGCGCGCGGGTCGAGGGCGTCGAATCCGAGCGCATCGGACAGCTCGGCCGCGGTCTCGTCGAACATGTCGGTCAGCGCGAGCTTCGCCGCCGTCGCGCG
>JBJMQJ010000095.1:0-4689 GCA_045802765.1 Myxococcales bacterium | reverse complement strand
GCCGGCCACCGTTTCCGCCGCCGTGCGGTCCTTCTCGGCGCCGCCGGCCTCATGGTCGTGACTGGCCTGGGATTCGCCGGGGTCACCTCTTTCTGGCCCCTGCTGGCGGTCGCGTTCGTGGGCACCGTCAACCCCTCGGCCGGCGACGTGACGCTCTTCCTTCCCACCGAGCAGGCCGTGCTCGCAGAGGCGTCGGACACCCGCGATCGCACCGGCCTGTTCGCCTGGTACAACCTGACCGGCACCTTCGCGGGCGCGGCCGGGGCGCTGTGCGCCGGGTTCCCTGACGCGGCCGCGCAGCGCTTCGGGATCGAGGCAGCGCAGGCGGAGCGCGCCGGTTTTCTCTTGTACTCCGTGCTGGGGCTCATCGCGGCGGCGGCCTACGCGCGCCTCTCGCCCGCCGTCGAGCACGACACTTCCTCGCCGGCGCGGCCGCTCGCGCGCTCGCGCGGGATCGTGCTGAAGCTCTCGGCGCTGTTCAGCCTCGACTCGTTCGGCGGCGGATTCGTCGTGCAATCCTTGCTGGTCCTCTGGCTCTTCCGCCGGTTCGCGCTCCCGGTGCAGGTCGCGGGCGCCATTTTCTTCGCGGCCGGCCTGCTCGCCGCGTTGTCGCAGTTCGTCGCCGCGCGACTGGCTGCGCGAATCGGCCACGTGCGCACGATGGTGTTCACCCATCTTCCCGCCAACATCTTCCTGCTGCTCGCCGGGCTCATGCCCACCGCGCCGCTGGCCGTGCTCTTCCTGCTCCTCCGGATGTCGCTCTCCTCGATGGACGTCCCGGCGCGCCAGGCGTACGTGATGGCCATGGTGCCGCGCGAGGAGCGCGCCGCCGCCTCGAGCGTCACCAACGTGCCGCGAAGCCTGGCGGCGGCGCTCTCGCCGCTCCTCTCTGGACTCCTGCTCGATCGCACGAGCTTCGGCTGGCCGCTCCTGTGCGCGGGCGCGCTCAAGGCGCTCTACGACCTGCTCCTCTTCAGGCAGTTCGCTCACCTGCGGCCGGCGGAGGAGCCCGGCCGCGCGTGAGTCACCGTTCTTCCTTGCGGTGGTGCCCCGGCCTGCGGCCCGGCCCCGATTCGCTGCGGAAGTGGTCGCGCGCCTCGCTGCCGTCGCGCGGAGGGATCTTCGCGCGCCCGTCGCCGGGAGGCGCCCGCGGCGTCGCCGCGCGATCCGGCGTGACGATCTGCGCCGCCACGTGCCGGCTCTTCTTCGCCGCATGCTTGCTCAGCGGCGGCTCCGCGCCGATGTCGCTCTTCTTCAGCGTCGCGGCGGTCCCCGCCCGCTTGGCCTGGACGATGCGCCTCTCCGGACTCTTCTGCGGCATGCGCCCTCCGGTCAGTGTTGAAGCGCCGGCACGCTGCCCGGCTCGTCGTGCAGGTCGAGCTCGCTCCGGATCGAGCGCACGCCGGCGATGCGCGACACCTGGCTGATGAGGTCGTCCACCTCGGCTGCGAGGATCGGACCGGCGAGAACGACGCAGCCGTCCTGCACCCGGACGTCGATGGCCCGCGGGTGCGACACCGGCCGGCCCAGCTGCGCCCGCACGCGCTCGACCAGGATGTCGTCCGGGACTTGCTCCTCGGAGAGCCGCGCCTTGGTCTCGTAGACGACGCCGCGCAGCCGGTGCCGCAGATCGCGCCCGCGCCGGGCCGCAGCCCCGGCCGCATTCTTTGCCGCGGAAATTCCCTTGTCGCGCAAGACGGCGCGCCGCGCGGCTCCACGCCTCGGATCGAGCAATGCGACCGTCACTCCGCCGACGACGAACCCCGCAAAGAAGCCCCAGGTAGTCTCGGTGCGCATGTGTCGCCTCCTCGTGCGCGATCAAAGTGCGCACGCGGCGATCGATCAGCCCACCGGGACGTGGAACAGGCGTCCGACCAGCACCGTCGCTCCGGCCGCCAGCGCGATGACCAGGAGCTGGCGGAAGGCCGGCCAAGGCCACGAACGGCCGCCCAGGCGCGCGAGTATGGCGCCGATCCCGAGCGACGCCGCCCCCGCGAGCGCGAGCGAAGTGAGCTGCGCCCGGGACCCTCCTGCGAAGAACCAGGGCACCAGGGGGACCAGGGCGCCGCCCGCGAAGGTGAGGAGCGACGAGAGCGCCGCCGCCCAGGGGGAGCCCAGCTCGTCCGGGTTGAGGCCGATCGAGCGTGCATAGGTGGCCAGGGCGTGCGCGGGATTGCGCGCCAGCTCCCGAGCAGCCTGCCTCGCCGTGCGGCGTGACAGACCGGCGCCGGCGATCACGTGCTCGAGCTCGGCGCGCGCTCCTGCCGGGTTTTCGCGCAGCCGCCGCGCCTCGTCCACGAGCACGCGTTCCAGGAGCTCGACTTGCGCGCGCATCGAGACGTACTCGCCCACGGCCATCGAGCAGGCGCCCGCCACCAGGCTCGCCAGGCCGGCGAGCCGCACGACGGCCGGGGTCGCGTCGGCAGCGGCGACGCCGAGGATGAGCGACACGTTGGTGACCAGCCCGTCGCTGACGCCCAGGACGGCGGCGCGCGCGGTCCCACGCTGCACTCCGACGGCTCGCTGCCGGGATTCGTGCGCGTCGTTGAGCGTCGTCTCCGCCATGGCCATTGGTAGTCTGCCGGCGGCCCGCCGGGCAAGCTCCGGCCGCGGCGCGTTTGACCGCGCGCGCCTCCTGGTGCACAACTGCGCCGCGCATGCCAACCGCGTTCCTCTTCGCCGGACAAGGCAGTCAGTCCGTCGGCATGGGCAAGGATCTCGCTTCGTCCTGTCCCCATTGCGCCGCTCTGTTCGAGCGGGCGGACGAGGTCCTCCAATTTCCCCTCCGCCGCGCGATGTGGGAAGGATCGGCCGACGATCTGCGCCACACGGCCGTGCTGCAACCCGCGCTGCTTGCGCTGGAGGTCGCGCAGGCCCGGCACTTGCGCGCGGTGGGCCGATCCCCCGACTGGCTCGCGGGCCACAGCGTCGGCCAGTATTCCGCGCTCGTCGTCGCCGACTCGCTCCCGTTCGAGGATGCGTTGCATCTGGTGCGCGAGCGCGGCCTCCTCATGCAGGAAGCCGTGCCGGACGGGGTCGGCGCGATGGCCGCCGTGCTGGGGCTCGACCGCGCCGAGATCCGCAAGCTGTGCCGGACCGCGAACGGCGTGGTGGGGATCGCCAGCCACAACGCTCCCGGAAACACGGTCATCTCCGGCGACCGGGCGGCGGTTGCCGAGGCGTCCGACGCGTGCCGGGCGGCCGGCGCCACCGTGGTCGAAGTTCCCGTCTCCGCGCCGTTCCACACCGCGCTGCTCGAACCGATGGTGCCGTCCTTCACCGCGCTGGTGGAGAAGGCGTCCTTCCGCGACCCGCGCGTGCCGGTAATCGACAACGTCGGCGCCCGCCCGCTCACCGATGCGGCGTCGGTGCGCCGTTCCCTGGTGCTGCAGGTCAGCGCTCCGGTGTTGTTCGAGGAGAGCCTCCGGTTCGTCGTCGAGCGCGGCGCGGACGAGTTCGTGCAGTGCGGCCCTGGCCGCAACGTGCTCGATTTCGTCAAGCGCATCCACCCGACCGCCCGGGTACTGCCCTTCGAGCAGGCCGCGGCGGGGACGCCTGCGCCGCACTGATTCTCAGGCCGTCCCGCGCCGGGCGATCCGCACGGTATTGCTGAATCCGTCGTCCAGGACGCGGAGCTGGACCTCCAGCTCGCCGGCGGCATCGCAGCGCACCGTCTCCTCGACCTGCGGGCCATCGCGGTCGAGACGGCGCACCGGGACGGACGACAGATCGCGCACGCTGCGCAAACGGGGATCGAAGGGGAACAGCACCTCGTCCCACATCGCGAGGTTCCCCTCCGGCCTGCCTTGCTCGATGCGCGCGCACTCGACGAAGCGGAAGTGCCCCAGATTGTGCGCGGCGCGGTAGCGGCGGGTGACGCTCAGCGGCGGGCCTCCGGCCGCGGGCAGCCGCGTGTCCTTGGGGAGCAGCACGTCGAAGGAAACCTCCGCGCCGGCGCTCTCCTCGCGGAAGACGCCGAAATGCCGCGTGAAGCGTTCCGCGAGCGAGTACCCGGCGCGCTCGTCGAGCGTGATCGCGAGGCCGATGGCGGTCGATCCGAACGGGTGCGGCGAGCGGCGCACGCGGTGCGCGCCGAAGCGCTCGCGCAGCAGGCGGTACACGGGTGGGAAGGCGCTCGCGCCGCCCACCACGTAGATGCCGGCGAGCTCGCTCCAGTCGACCCCCTCGTTCTCGCGCCGCGGGTCGCGCATCGCGGGCTCCATCGCTTCGAGCGTCTGCAGCACGAGCGGAGCGCAAGCGGCGTACACCTCGTCGGTCGGTAGCACCAGCGGCTCGTGCCGGCCGAGCGCGGCCAGGTCGACCACCATCTTGCGCGTGTTCGCATTGACCGACTCCTTCTGGACGCGGCACTCGTCGAGCAGGAGCCGGCGCTCGCGGATCGAGGACACGGTGCCCAGGCTCGCCTCGACGAGCTTGAGGATCTCGTCGTCGAAGTCGTCCCCGCCGAGCCGCGCCACGCCGGAAGACGTGACCACCTCGTTCGCCCGTCCCTCCATCTTGATCAGCGACGCGTCGAAGGTGCCGCCGCCCAGGTCGTAGACCAGCACGTACTCGCGCTTGCTGGTGACCGTCTCGCGGAAGCGGTGCGCGTACTCGAACCCGGCCGCGCTGGGCTCGTTGAGAAGCGCGACCACGTCGAACCCCGCCCTGCGGAACGCGTCCACGGTG
>JBJMQJ010000094.1:0-6109 GCA_045802765.1 Myxococcales bacterium | reverse complement strand
GGAAGCGGGGACCGCCGGCGCGGGGACGGTCGCAGGAGCGACCGCGATTGCCGTCGCGCTTTGCGCCGCCGCGGGCGGAAGCGAGGGAAGCGGGACTCGCAGACCCGGCGGAGGCTCGGCGAGCGAGCACGTCGCGATCCTCGCCTTGCCTTCCTGCTCGGACATGAGGTGGAGCGCGCTGCGCGGCGAGAAGACGCCGAACTTCACTTCCTGCCAGATGAAGTACGCGTGCCCGCTCTCGGCGGTCAGCTCGAGCGTCGAGTCGACCTCCGACTTGGACACGACGCGGTGGGGCCCCGCCGCTACCGGAACGAGGAGGAAGGTGTGCGGCGCGTTGTCGCCTACGTGCTGCCCGTCGACGAGGACCGTCAGCGTGACCGCGGACCCCAGCGACTCGTCGCGATAGACGTACAGGACCGCCTGATCGCGGGGCACGTCGAACCGCTTGGCGGCGAGATCGCGGTCTGGTTTGGCCATGGGCACGCTCGCGCACGCGCAGAGCGCAAACGCGGCGGCGACGAAGGTCAGCCGGACAAGGCGCATGTTCCCCCCTTTGCTTGCGCCCGAGAGCTAAAGCAATCGGCCGGGTCTTGCCAAGTCCCCCAGAGACTCGAGTCTCAGGTCGGTGGGCAGATTGGGCGGATTGCCGCCGCGATCGACGTAGGCGACGATCCGCCCGGTCCTCTTGCAACCCTCGGCGTCCCAGCCGTTGGAGCTGACGAACAGCGTCCGTTCGCGAGGAGCCATCGTATCGAGCAGGGCGTACACGCGCGGGTCCGGCTTGTAGACGCGCACCTCGTCCACGCTGCGCACCTCGTCGATGGGAAGCGCCGCGGCATCGAGCGCCGAGCGGATCATCGGAGCGGTCCCGTTGGAGAGCACCGCGCATCGGACGCCGCCCACGCGGAGCTTTTGCAGCGCGGGGAGCGCGTCGGGGTGCGCGGGTACGGTCAGCCACGCCTGGCAGGCGCGCTCCATTGCGAGCGGTCCTAGATGCGGGGCCACCTGCGCCAAGGCGCGGGCGGTCACGTCTCCGAATGGCTCGTAGTCCCCGCGCTGGTTCAGCTCCCAGGTCCGGGCGAGCTGCGCGTTGCGCCAGTCCGCGAGAAGCTTGCGGGCATCGCCGCCGACGATGGCGGCGAGAGCGCTCTCGAGCCGTTCGATGGCGAGAAGGGTCCCGTACAGGTCGAAGGCGACCAAATCGAAGCGCATGCGCGCCCTCCGCTGAGCTCTTCTACCTCGCCCTCGCCCTCGCCCTCGACCTCGACCTCGCCGTCACCACGGAATCGGCTGGCCGTCCCGGAACCACCCGCCCGTCGGCCCGTCCGGCGGCACCCGCGCCGCCCAGAGCACGGACGCGGCGCCTTGCTCGACGGAGCGGGGAGCGCCCTGCCCGCCCATCTCCGTGCGCACCCATCCGGGGTCCACCGAGTTGACGCGCGCCTCGGGGAGCTCGCGGGCAAACAAGCGCGCCAGCGCGTTCAGCGCCGCCTTGCTCGCGCCGTATCCGTCGGGCGCTTGCTCGGAGAGCCGCAGCACGTCGTCGATCGTCAGGGCGGGGTCGCGCAGCCGCCGCGCCACCGCCTCGGGCTGCCCCGACAAAGAACCCAGCCCGCTCGACACCATGACGACGCGCGCACCCGGCGCGAGCAGCGGAGCCAGCGCGCGCGTCAGGAGCAGCGGACCACGCACGTTGACGTCCCACGTCACCCGCGGTGGAAAGCGGTATACGCCGGCGTTGTTCACCAGCACGTCGAGCCGCTCGCGGCGCTCGGCGAGCCGCTTCGCCAGGGCGGCGATCGATTCCGGCGAGGCGACGTCCAGCTGCTCCACCCGGCCGCCCGGTAGCGCCTCCGCCCGCCGCGGGTCGCGCACGCCGAGCAGGAGATCGTATCCGTCGCGCGACAGCTCCCTCGCCACCTCCAGGCCGATGCCGCGCCCCGCTCCGGTGATCAAGGCTGTCGCCATCAGTGCACCATGGCCGGGCCGCCTGCGGCGCGCCGGGTGAGGAGGACGAGCGGCACCATCACGGCGGTGAAGCACGCCAGCACGAACAGCACGTCGAGGTAGGCCAAGGTCTGCGCCTGGACGATCAGCTGCCGGTAGACGGCCGCGGTGGCGAGCTTGGTGGACTGGGCGGCCGACACGCCCGCGTGCTGCAGGTACTGGGCGATGCCCTGCAGACGCTCGAGCAGGAGTGGATCGCCCGGTCGGACGTTCGCCGCGAGGTTCGCCTGATGCCACTGCGACCGGCGCGCGATCAGCGTGGTCACCATCGCGATGCCGATGTCCCCGCCCATGTTGCGCGATAGGTTGAGGATGCCGGAGACTTGGTTGCTCTTCGACGGGGGGATTCCCGCGTACGCGACCGTGTTGATGGGCACGAAGAGGAACGCGAGCCCGATCGACTGGTAGATGCGCAGCATCATCGCCGTGTGGAAATCCATCCCGGGATAGATGGTGCGCGACATGTGGTAGAGCGCGACCGAGAGCGCGGTGAAACCGAAGGCGATGAGGTACCGCGCGTCGACTCTGGAGACGAGGCGGCCCACCAGGGGCAAGAGGCAGATCACCGTCACCCCGCCGGGCGAGAGCGCCATGCCGGCGTCCTGCGCCGACCATCCCATCCATACCTGCACGTATTGCGGGAGCAGCACCGTCGAGCCGTAGAGCGCCATGCCCAGGACCAGCATCATCACGTTCGAGGCGGCGAAGTTGCGGTCCTTGAACATCCGGACCTCCACGACGGGATGCTGGTGCCGCCATTCCCACACCACGAAGACGATCAACGCGATCGCTGCGACGACCGCGTAGAAGGTGATCGTCCGTGAGGCGAACCAGTCCTTCTGCTGGCCCGTGTCGAGCACGACTTCCAGCGAGCCTAGCCCGACGGCGATGAGCCCCAGGCCGACGTAGTCGACAGGACCGACGCGCTTGCGCATCTCCGCCAGGTGAGGCGGGTCCTGCACGACGCGCTGGGAGAGGATGAGCGAGAGGATGCCGACCGGCACGTTGATGAAGAACACCCACCGCCACGAGTACGTGTCGGTGATGAAGCCGCCCAGGGTCGGTCCGATCGCCGGCGCCAGCACCACCGCCATGCCGTACACGGCGAACGCCATGCCGCGCTTCGCCGGCGGGAACGTGTCGGCGAGGATGGCCTGCTCGCTGGGAGCGAGGCCGCCGCCGCCCAAACCCTGCAGTACGCGGAAGAAGATCAGCGAGCCGAGACTGGGGGCGATGCCGCAGAGGAAGGAGCTGATGGTGAAGAGTGTCACGCAAGCCATGTAGAAGCGTTTGCGCCCGAAGCGCGTCGCCAGCCAACCGCTGACCGGCAGGATGACGGCGTTGGACATCAGGTACGAGGTGAGCACCCAGGTGCTCTCGTCCTGCCCGACCGAGAGGCTCCCCGCGATGTGCGGCAGCGAGACGTTGGCGATGCTCGTGTCGAGCACCTCCATGAACGTCGCCAGGGTGACGGTGAGCGCGACGACCCACGGGTTGAATCCCCCGGTGAATCCTTCCTCGTGAGTGCGCCGCTCGGACTCCGCGGCGGACCACTCGCTCATCGCACCCTCACCTTGGGCTCCACGCTCATGCCGGGGCGCAGGCGCTCCAGCTCGGGCTGGCCGGCGTCGATCGAGATGCGCACGGGAATGCGCTGCACGACCTTCACGTAGTTGCCGCTCGCGTTCTCCGGCGGGAGCAGGCTGTAGCGCGACCCGGTTGCGCCCGCGAAGCTCTCCACCGCGCCGGAGTAGTCGCGGTCGATCGCGTCGACGTGCAGGGTCGCCTTCTGCCCGGGACGCATCAGCTCGATCTGCGTCTCGCGGAAGTTCGCGGTGACCCAAAGCCTGCTCGTGTGCGTGAGCGGGACGAGCTGCTGCCCGGGCTGGACGCGCTCGCCGACGTTGACCGACTTCTTCCCCAGCACGCCCGCGGCCGGCGCGGTGACCTTCGCGTATCCGAGGTTCAGCTCGGCCTGCTTGAGCTGCGCCTGCGCCAGCTCCAGGTTCGCCTTGCGCACCTGCACCGCGGCCTCGCGCGAGACGAGCTGCCGCGGCGCGTTCTGACGCGTCTCGCGCAGCCGCGTCTCCGCCGTGTCGAGCTTGGACTGCTTCTGTGCCACGCGCTGGCGCGCCGCCGCGACGTTGGCGCGGGCCACGTCGGCGGCGCTGAGACGCTGATCGTAGTCGGCCTGGCTGATGGTGCTGCTCGCCACGAGCTGCTTGCCGCGCTGGAGCTGCAGCTGCGCGAGGCGGTTCTGCGCCTCGGCCTGATCGAGCTCGTGCTGCGCCGCCGACAGATCCGCGCGGGTGTTCTGCACCTCGTCCTCCGCCGCGGAGACCGAAGCGCGGTTGGAGGTCTCGGTGATGGCGATGTTGGGATTCTCCGCCTGGTACGCAGCCTCGGCCTGCGCCACGGCGGCACGGGCTTGCGCGACGGCGACTTGCAGGTCGGTGGGATCGAGCTCGACGAGGAGGTCGCCCTGCTTCACCTCCTGGTGATCGACGACGTGGACCGCGATCACGGTGCCGGTCACCCGGGGGCTCACGGCGCTGATGTCGCCGTCGATCTGCGCGTCGTCGGTCTCCTCGAAGTGGCGGGCGTACAGCCACCACGCGAGCCCAGCGAGCGCCACGACGAGCAGCCCTACCGCGATGCGCAGGCGCAGGCTGCGCTTCTTCCCTCCCGCCTCGGATGCCTTCTCCCCGGGCGCGCGCTCTGGCTCCCTCTCGTCCTCCTGCCTGGCGTGGGCCCGCGCACGACGTTCGTCGCCGACCTCCGTGGACTCGGACATGCTGGAACCTATCCTCCGACGCCGTGGGATGCCCGATAATGGGCAGCGGTGCTCATCGTACTCGCGCTGATCGCTGCCGGCGTCCCCGCCCGGACGTTCCGCGTCGATTACGTCCACTCCGGGACGGCGTTGGAGGAGCGATTCGCGCTCGAACGGCTGGTGCTGGAGCCGCTCCCGTGGCCGGGGAACCCCGCCCGGAGCGCCGACGATACGGACTCGGGAAAGTACCTCTTCGAGGTGCGCGACCAGGGGACCGGGCAGCTCCTCTATTCGCGCGGTTTCTCGTCCATCTACGGCGAGTGGGAGACCACCGCCGAAGCGAAGCAGGTGGCACGCGCGTTCGGCGAATCCCTGCGCTTTCCATTCCCCACCGCGCCCGTGCGGATCGTGCTGAAGAAGCGCGACGCGCGCAGCAACCTCTTCCGGGATGCCTGGACGCTGGGCGTCGACCCGCGCGACCCGTCCGTGGACGATTCGCCGCCGCCGCCGGCCGGCGAGCTCATCGCGCTCCAGCGCAGCGGAGACCCGGCGGGTAAGGTGGACCTGCTGCTCCTGGGCGACGGCTACACGGCGGGAGAGCGCGGCAAGTTCGATAAGGACGCCCGGCGGTTGATGGAAGTGCTCTTCTCCACTTCGCCGTTCAAGGAGCGGCGGCAAGATTTCAACGTCTGGGGACTGTGCCCGCCGGCAGCCCACTCTGGCATCTCGCGGCCGTCGCTCGGGCTGCACCTCCGCTCGCCGCTTGGAGCGACCTACGACGCGTTCGGGTCGGAGCGCTACATCCTCACCTTCGACAACCGCGCCTTCCGGGACATGGCCTCGCAGGCGCCGTACGAGCTGGTCGAGATCGTGGCCAATTCGCGGACCTACGGCGGCGGCGGGATCTTCAACCTGTACGGGACCGTGGCGGCGGATTCCCGCTGGGCGCCGTACATCTTCGTGCACGAATTCGCCCACCACCTCGCCGGCCTGGCGGACGAGTACTTCACGTCGCCGACTGCGTACGAGAAGCAGACCGACCGGCCCGAACCCTGGGAACGGAACGTCACCGCCGATGCGCATCATCCGAAGTGGGGCGCGCTGCTCAGTCCCGGCGTGCCGCTGCCCACCCCCTGGGACGAGGACGGTTTCCTCGACTGGCAGAAGGGCGTGCAAGAGCAACGCCGCCGGATCCGGTCCGAGCGCAGGCCCGAGTCGGAGATGGACGCGCACTTCGCCGCCGAGAAGGTCGAGGCGACGCGCCGCCTCTCGGGCGAGCCGTACGCGGGCAAGGTGGGCGCGTTCGAGGGCGCCGATTACGAAGCCAAG
>JBJMQJ010000093.1:0-9628 GCA_045802765.1 Myxococcales bacterium | reverse complement strand
CGAATCGCCCGTCGCGGCCAGGCGGACGTCGACGAAGACGACGTCGACCGGTGAACCGGCGAGCGCTTCGCGAGCCTGGTCGAGGGTTGCGACGGCGCCGATCACTTCGGCATTGCCGCTGCCCTCGAGCAGCTTGACCAGGTAGTTCCTCGTCGGCCATTCGTCCTCGAGCACCAGCGCCCGGAGGGGAATCTTTGCTTCGTTCATGACACGCCCCCTTGCTCGAGCGGAAGCTCGACGACCGATCGCGTCCCTGCCGGAGAGGACTCCAGCCGCAGGGTCGCCGTGTCCGAATACCTCAGCGCCAGCCTTCGGCGCACGGAGAGGAGCCCGAATGCTCCCGGCCGCGTCGCCCGCTCCGAGACGCCCGGCCCGTTGTCCTCGACGATGCAGATGAGCTTCTGACCCTCGCCGAGCTCGGTGCGCACGGTGATCTCGCCGCCTCCCTGGCGCATCAGCGCGCCGTGCTTTACCGCGTTCTCCACCAGCGGTTGCAGCAAGAGCCTCGGCAAGAGCGCCCGGCGCGTGCCGCCCCCGACCTCCCAGCGAAAGGCGAGGTCGCCCGCATGACGGACTTCGAGGATGTGGGCGTACCGGCGCAGCCATTCGATCTGCTCGCCCAACGTCTGCATCTCGCCGTCCGGGGTCACCGCGTCGCGCAGCAGGTCCCCCAGCGCACCGAGCAGCCGGCGCGCCTCGCGGGGATCCTCCGCCACGAGCCCCGCGATGGCATTGAGCGTGTTGAGGAGGAAGTGCGGCTCGAGATGCGAGCGGAGCCGGGCAAGCTCCGCCTCCGTGCGAAGGTTGTCGGCCTCGAGCGCGCGCACGCGGGCGTCCTCGGCGACCATGGGGACTACGAACGCCAGCGCCCACAGGGCGTAGTAGGTCAGGCCCATCGCGAACCCGACGCGGAGCACGTCACCTTCGCCAAACGGTTCGTGGCCGGGCCGAAACGACGTCAGCGAGAACGTCGCGGCCCGCGTCACCCAGAGCAGTCCCGCGAAGAAGACCCCTCCCGTGACCGCCCCCACGAACAGCGGGACGAGCACGCCGAAGCCCTTTCGCGACGCCCAGCGGAAGAGCGCGAACGCCCAGACGATCATCAGGGGCAATCCGACCAGGAGGGCGATGGACTTGGAGACCAGGCGGCTGGGATCCCGCGTCCCGAGGTACTCGGTCGCGAGCTGCAGCAACGCGACCCCGGCCATGGCGGCGATGCCCAGGAGGCGCCTTCGCTTGGGATCGGTCCTCGGGAGCAGCCCGTCCACGGCGTGGATTGTACGCCTGCCAGCCGGTCGGCGGGGGAGGGGGCCTCGCTCGCCCGGCGCATCTTATCGATATCGCCATTCCGCAATCGCGGATCACGCGACAAGTGCCGAGCCGCGCAGGACGAGCAGCCGATCCCACGGCTGCTCGCTCGTCGGGCAGCCGTGGGGATTGCCCGCAGCGGATTAGCGGCGCCGCTACTCCGGGTGGAAAATCGACCTGCGCGATGCTCCGCACCCGACATCCAGGCCGAAGGTCAGATCTCCGCCGGCGCAGTTCTCCTTAAAAGGCTTCCTCCTTCTTCCGGGGAGCTTCGCATGCGTCGAGGAATGTTCGCCGCCGTGCCTGCGGTGCTGGCCGCCCTCATCGCGCTGCCCATCGCGCTCGCCGGGTCCACGGTGGTCCTGGGCAACAACGTCCTGCGCAGCATCGCCGTGCTCACCCCGCTGGGACCGACCAATCCAGCGAACGTGATCGGCATCGGCATCGGGCTGCAGGGCGGCAATCCGTCCGGCGAGGCCGCGTACCTCTCGGGCGAGTACGACCCGGCAAGCCCGCTTTACGGGCAATTCCTCGACCCGGATCAGTACGAGCAGCAGTTCGGCGTGCCTTCGTCGCGCTTCAATGCCACCGTCGCCTGGCTCCAGTCGGGCGGCCTCGCCGTCCAGACGATTCCCGGAGTCAGCCAGTACCTGCTCGCCTCGGGCACCGTCGCGCAGGTGCAATCGCTGCTGCGCGTTTCGATCGCCAACTTCCACATCGACTCGGGGAACTTCTACGCGAATACGAATGCGCCCACCGTGCCCGCCAGCCTGGGCGTCATCGGCATCGCTGGCCTGAACGATCTCGAAGGCCCGAGGCTCGCTTCGAAGCAGAACCTCTCCGCCAGACCCTCCACGGTCAACCCGAACATGGATACCGGGCTCACGGCGCCGACGGACCTGTGGTCCATCTACCACCAGCCGCCGAACAACAAAGGTGAAGGGCAACAGATGGCCATCTTCGGATGGGGGACGACCAACAACACGCTGTCGGATCTTCGCCTGTTCGAGGCGGAGCGGGGCCTGCCGGCGATCCCGCTCACCATCAACTACTACGGCACGGAGACCTCCATCACCGATTCCATCGGCGAAGTGGAGTGGGACCTCGACACGCAGGCCTCGACGGGAATGGCGCCGAACGCCGTGGCGCTGAACCTCTACTTCGGAAAGGCCGGCACCGACGCCGACCTCGTCGCCGCGATCCATGCCTGGGGCGCCGACAAGAGGGGCCCGTTGCAGGGGAGCGCATCGTTCTCCGGCTGCGAGGAGGCGCCCGGCGCCGACCAGGCGGGCGGCACCGGCGGAGTCGTGTTCACCGGAAACCCGAAGCAGGACCTCTGGGAAGCGGCGCTGCGGCGCGCCGTGATCGAGGGCCGCACGATGTTCGCTTCCACCGGCGACACCGGCGCCGGATGCCCCGCGTTGGCCATCGTGCTGAATGGCGTCACCCTCATCCCGACTCCGTGGATGGGCTACCCGGCCGTCAGCCAGTACGCGGTCGGCGTGGGCGGCACGGTGCTGTACTTCAACGACGCGACCGCGACGGCGCCGGCCTCCCGCGCCTTGGAGTACGCCTGGAACTACACGGGCGGCGGCAGCAGCCTCTACCTCGCGGCCGGCAGCTACCAGAACACCAATCCGCCCATCCTGCTCGGGCGCTGCGCCACCGACCCGCACGGGAACCCGTATCCCTCGCCGCTGCCGCTGTGCCGCGGGATCCCCGACGTCTCGGCGCAGTCCGGCGACATCCTCACCAACGGCTACCAGATCACCGTCGGAGGCAAGAAGGACCAGGCGGGCGGCGGCACCAGTCTCTCCTCGCCGCTCTGGCTGGGAATGTGGACGCGCATCCAGGCCGCGGGACCGAAGAAGGGGAACGGGTTCGCCAACGTCGCCTTGTACGCGGCGGCGCAGCACAGCGCGGCGAGCTTCTTCGACATCGGCGGCCTCAGCGCCGACACGGTGACGAACTGCAATGGCCAATACTGCTCCCACCCGGGCTGGGACTACACCACCGGCTGGGGCTCGCCCGACGTGACGAATCTGATGCTCGACATCGCCGGCAAGACGACGCCGACGAAACTGACGACGCCGAATCCTCCCCCGACGGTCACGCCGGTCATCACCGGCACCACCTGCCCGGGTCCGCAGATCGTCGACGCGATCAACGACGCGCCCAACGACTACCCCGCGGGTGACGGGGCGAACATGGACAACCTCGACTTCGTCAACGCCTCGTTCTCGTCGCCGAACGCGAGCACGCTACGGGTGACGATGACCATCAAGAACCTGAGCGCCCCGCCGCCGCCGGTGAACCTGGGCGGCGCCCTCTGGGCGGTGTTCTGGAACTACAACGGCACGACGTATTACGCACGCGCGCAGAGCACCGGCGCGCTCGGGGTCGGCGCGTTCACTTTCGACGACGGCAGCTTCACCAGCAACTTCAACCCGGTGAACCAGACGATCACTGGGACGGCGACGACCGGACCGAACGGCACCTTCGTGATCGACGTGCCGCTTGCCGACGTCGGCAACCCACCCGCTGGAGCTTCGCTGACGCTGCCATTCGCGGAATCGCACGGCTCGTTCCAACTCGTCTTCTATACGGCGGCCGCGGATCGAGCGCCGGACCTGGGCTTCGGTGCCCCCTGGACCGTCGGCGCGATCTGCCCCTGACCGTCCCGCGATGCCTGCTATCCTTCGGCGACTCTCGTCCGTCCCTCGTGCATGGACACGCCGAATCCGAAAGCGACGGACCCCCTTCGCCACGACGTGGAGGCGTCGTGGCACCGCTTCCTCGATCTCTACGAGCCGCTTCGGCCCGACCTCTACCGCTATTGCCGGCACCTGACCCGCAGTCCGTGGGACGCCGACGATCTCGTCCAGGATGCGCTCTTCCGAGCCTTCGCGAAGCTGGGGTGCTTGAACGAGCCGCCGGCGAATCCGCGCGCGTGGCTCTTCCGGATCGCCTCGAACCTCTGGATCGACCGCGTCCGCGCCGAGAAGCCGCGGCCGGAGCCCGATCCGGAGCGCGCCTCCAGCAGCGAGCCGCGCGCAGTCCGGGAAGCGGCGGGCACGCTCCTGTCGCGCCTCTCGGCCCAGGAGCGGGCGGCGGTGGTGCTGAAGGAGGCGTTCAACTTCACGCTCGAGGAGATCGCCGAGGCGCTCTCCACGACGCCCGGCACCGTCAAGTCCGCGCTGCATCGCGGGCGCGGCAAGCTCGCCGAACCGGCGGAGCAGGGTGAGGCTCCCCCGAAACCACGAATCCTCGACGCCTTCTGCGCGGCGTTCAACGCCGGCGATCTCGATCGGCTCACCTCGCTCCTGCTCGACACCGCCGAAATCGAGGTCGTGCGGGTTCATACGGAGTATGGTCCCGAGGCGGCCCGGCGCGGTGTCTTCCAGGGCATGCTCTTCGGTATCCGGCGCCTGGCCGATCCGGCGCGGCTCGACGGCCTCGATCCTGCTTTCTTCCGCAACGTGCTGCCGCGGCTCCCGCGCATCGAGGCGCGGCTGCACCGCGGCGAGTGGGTCCTGGTCCACTGGTACGCGCACAGCGACGGCGAGGCGGTGCGCGCCATCACCCGAGTCGAGGCGGCCGACGATCGACTCACGCGCGTGAGGAACTACTTCTACACGCCCGATGTCCTGGCGGAGATCTGCGCCGAGCTCCAGGTGCCGTTCCGCAGCAACGGATACCGTTACTGGAAGCCGTCGCGCGAGGAGGGGTGAGCGCATGCGCAGCGTCGCGGCGGTTACGCTCGGCTGGATGAGTCTCGCGCTCGCGGCGCCCGGCGCTGCCGTCGAGCGCGGTTACGCGCCCGTGAACGGGCTCCAGCTGTATTACGAGATCCACGGGAATCCCGCGAAGGACGGCGTCCCGCTCGTGCTGCTCCACGGCGGCGGGTCCACGATCGAGACCTCGTTCGGCAAGCTCATCCCCCTCGTCTCGAAGGCGCGACAGGTGATCGCGTTCGAGCAGCAGGGACACGGCCACACCGGCGACGTCGATCGGCCCTTCTCCTTCGAGCAATCCGCCGGGGATGCGGTCGCGCTGCTCCGGCACCTGCACGTCGCGAAGGCCGACGTGCTCGGCTACAGCAACGGCGGTCACATCGCGCTGGAGATCGCGCTCAGGCATCCCGAGGCCGTCCGCTCCCTCGTCCTCGAGTCGGTCTTCTTCAGCCGCGGCGGCACCGATGCGCGATTCTGGCAGGGGTTCGACCATGCGAAGCTCGACGAGATGCCGCCCGACCTGAAGAAGGCGTACCTCGCGACGGCGCCGCATCCCGAGCAGTTGTCATCCTTCTTCGCGAAGAGCGTGCAGCGGATGCGCGACTTCAAAGGCTGGACGCCTGCGCAGATCCAGAGCATCCGGCGGCGGACGCTCCTCGTGCTGGGCGATCGCGACATCGTGCGTGTCGAACATGCCGTGCAGATGCAGCACTTGCTCCCCGACGCGCGGCTCGCGGTGCTCCCTGGGGCGGACCATCTCGCCGTGCCGGACCGCGCGGCGGATGTGGCGCGGATGGTCGACGAGTTCCTGCTCGCGGCTGGGAACGCGAACGAAGAGTCCCGCCGCTGAGTCAATGTCGCGGCGTCCGATCGGACGGGTGCGGGTTGCGGATCGCTTCCTTGGCGCGAGCGCTGCGCGGAGCTACCCGAGGCACGCCGACGACGGTTACCGTGGACCACAAGTAACCCCGAGCGATTCTTCCTCTCGATGACACGGAGTGAGCGTGCAGAAGCGTTCCCCCCAGACCGCCTCTGCGCGCTGCACTCCGGATCCCCGATTTGCTACGTAAGGGGACGCTGGCACGGCCACGTAGGTACGCGCAAGAGAGTTCGCGACGTCCGGAAAGAAAGAATACGCGTTCACTTTTCGTTAAGATGAAAGTCGCAGGGAATATCGTTGCGACGATCGGGTCGACGTCAAAATCGCTGGCTCTTAGAACGGGGTTCCGGAGTAACATCCGGCATCTCCTCACACGGCGCGCACGCACCGTTCTCCAAATCCAGGGTTCACGATGGCCGAGAAGAAATGGCTTTGGGCAGCGCCCGGTCTCGTCGCCGGCATTGCGCTTCTCGCGACGCCTCGCGTGGCGGGGGCGTTCAGGGCTTGGGAAGCCGCGCAACACCAAGCGGCGATCTTCGCCGCGCGCGCCGCGCTGAGCAACGGCGCCGACGGCGTGGACCTGACGGCCTTGATCGCGGACGCGGCGTCGGGCGACCCGAACGATCCCAACGAGACGGACGACGCGGACATCCGGCGGCTCGCCATGGCGGCCGAGATCGGGTTGCGGCCTCCCGAAGCGCAGCAGTACCTCATGAATCTCGCGGCGGAGACGAGCGCCATCTGGGCAGATCCCACCGCCGCGATAGCCGCGGGCGCCACCGTGCCCGGGACGCGCAAGTGGACGAACCTCGGTCCGCTCGCGGCGCGGTCGGAGTTCAACGGGAGCTTCTACCGGGCGATGGACTCAGGCCGTCCGACGGCCATCGCGGTGCACCCCGCAAATCCCTACCTGACGTTCCTGGGCACCTCGGGCGGCGGTGTGTGGTTCGCCGACATGAGCAGCAGCGCTCCGTCATGGCAGCCGATCACGGACAACCTGGGCGCGCTGGCGATCGGCGCCATCGCCATCGACCCGAACTTCGACGGCGCGACCCGGCAGGTCACGGTCTGGCTAGGCCTGGGCGACGCGTTCGACCAGCAGTCCGGTCTGCTCGTGAAGGGCACCTACACTCCGGGCGCCGCCGCGGGGGTATGGAATCCGCCGATCACGCTCGGTACCGCCTCCCATCCCGCCGATGGAAAACCGAGCGCGCCGCTGAACATCCGGCAGATTCGCATCGATCCGAACAACACGTCGCGCATGCTCGTCGCCACCGACGACGGCGTGTACCGGTCCGTCGACGGCGGCGCGAGCTTCCAGATCGTCGATCTGCCGAACGACCCGACGGTCGGCCTGACCCGCGAGAGTCTCTGGGAGATCCAATATCTCGGGGCGCTCGCCGGTGTTTCGCAGTGGGTGGCGAGCGGCGTGTACGCCTGCCCGACTCCGCCCGGCGCCGCCGTGGGCACGAGGCCGCCTGCACCGGGAGCGGGATCGATCGCCTGCGCAGGCGATGCGAACGCGGCGCACTTCAACAAAGGGGACTTCTGGAAGAGCGCCGACGGCGGCGCGACCTGGACCTCGGTCCGCACGGCCGGCGGTCTCCCGCTCGAGGTGACGCAGAGCCTCGCGACCGAGATCGGGCGCATCGCGTTCGCCGCGGGCGCCACCGGCATCCCGGCAACCACCGTGCTCTATGCGCAGGCGAGCACCGTGCAGGAGAGCAGCGTCAACGGCTTCACCACCGCGACCTCCGCCTACCTCAAGAGCGTGAACGGCGGCACGACCTGGACGCGGATCGCCACTGGTCTGTCGCTCGCCACCCCTCTCACGACCGCGACGGCGGTCGCGAATCCGACCACGTCCAGCGACGCGCAGTCGGGTTGCACCACGATGAACCTCGGCCACGTGCAGAGCTGGTACAACCTGACGGTCGCGGTCGATCCGGGCGACCCGAATCGCGTTCTGTTCGGAGGCGACCTGTGCAGCGCCGTCACCGTCGACGGCGGCGCGACGTTCCGGTTGGCTTCCCACTGGTTGCCGCAGAGCGGCCTGGGGCGGACCAGCAACGGCTTCCTCGCCTACGTCCACGCCGACTGGCACGCTTCGCTCGCGCTGCGCATTCCGGGGCAGCCCGCGCTGCTTCTCGCCGGCACCGACGGGGGCATCTTCGTGAGCCGGGATATCTGGGACGTGCCGACGCCGGAGCTGGGCTCGTGGATGCAGCCCGACGTGGGCCTCTCCACGCATCTCTTCTACGGCATCGGCACCGGCGACCCGACGGTGGGAAACGCCAACGTGCTCTTCGGCGGGCTGCAGGACAACGGGACCCGCTGGCGCCTGGTGAGCGACCAGGCCTTCATCGCCGATCTCAACGCCGGCAACTGGGACCAGGTCCTCGGCGGAGACGGTATCGGCGCCGCCGCGGTCTCGGACAGCAGCGGCCAGAACCAAGTCTACTGGATCTCGGTGAACGGCACGCGCCGCTTCTGCGTGCCGCGCGCGTGGGACTGTAGCCAGGCGACGCGGATCCAGAACGGCGTCGAGAGCCCCAACTGGCGCAGCCCGGGCCCGCCGCCCAACGCGGCCGATCCCTTCCTGATCCGCTACGACACGCTCGGCGACGACAGCGGGGCCGTAGCGTCAGCCTCCAACGAGTCGGCGAACCTCATTACCATCGACCCCGTCTCGCTGCTCCCGACCTTCCGCACCGTCGTCCAAGGCCAGATCTTCGTGGACGGCACCGCCCGCAACATCCGCGGCATGGGCCTGCGCGTGTCGCCGTACCGCTATACCATCGACGGCATCCCGAACACGCGGATCTACGGCGGCGTCACCACCAGCGCAGGCACCACCCTGGCCAGCACCACCGGGATGGGATCGTTCCTCGTCTACGACAAGCCCGGCGTAGGCCTAGGCGCCACCACGGTGATCAGCGCGCACAGCGTCAGGATCCCGGGGGCGACGACGGTCGGCAGCGGCACCATCTGGATCGGTAACGGCAGCGACTTCGCCGCTCCGCAGAACCCGGCCAGCCTGGGGGGCACGGACTCCAAGCTGACCTGGCTCGTCTCCAGCAACGCCGTCCTTTCCACTGCCGGCTGCGCGACTCCGACCACCTGCGATCCCGTCGTGCTCATTCCGCCGGCGGTCGGGCACCTGTTCAAGACCACCGACGGCGGCGCCACCTGGAAGCCGTTCCACGGCAACGCGACGCCGAATCCAGCGGGTGGTCCCGGTGCGACGTTCGACCTCCCGAACTTCCCCATCTACGTCATCCGCTACGATCCGAGCGACACCACCGACCAGATCATCTGGGTGGGCACCGAGTTCGGCGTCTACCGCACCACCGACGGCGGCAACACGTGGGCGCCATACGGGACGGGGCTCCCCGCCGTTCGTGTCACCGATATCCGCATCTCCAGGAACGGCAGCCTGGTGCGCGTATCGACGTATGGTCGCGGCGTCTGGGAGATCTACCCGAACAGCGAGCCGCCGGTGACCAACGGCACCGGCGATTTCGACCGGACCAAGGTGATCGATTTCTTCAACCTGGCCTCGCTGGGCGCCCGCATGGGGTCGACGCCGTCCGCGCCCAACAACCTCGTCTACGACTCCTCGGTCGACCTCGACGGCACCTCCACCATCGACGACGCCGACGCGGCCGCGCTCACCGCGAAGTTCGGGAGCCCGATTCCATGAAAT
>JBJMQJ010000092.1:0-8881 GCA_045802765.1 Myxococcales bacterium | reverse complement strand
ATCAGGGTGAGCAGGTCTCCACCCGAAGCGTAGATGGTCTGCGCGTACTCGACCTGCTTCGACGAGAGGTTGCCCTCCTTGTTGTCCGAGAGCAGCTTGGCCAGAATCAACAGCGAGATCAGCGGCGTGCGCAGCTCGTGCGACATGTTGGCGAGGAACTCTGACTTGAGCTGGTCTGCCCTCTGCACCTCGCGGTTCTTGGCGTCGAGGTCTTCGCGCTGCGCCTGCAGCTCCCGGCTTTGGACGAGGAGCTCCTCCGCCTGGATCCGCAGCTCCTCGTTGCGCGTCTCCAGGGCGCCGTTCGCGACGTTCAGGGCCTCGGTGCGCCGGCGGACCTTCTCCTCGAGCTCGTCGCGGGCGGTTCTCAGGGACTCGACCATGGTGTTGAAGGTGCTTCCGAGCCGGCCCAACTCGTCTCCGGAGACGATGTCCACCGTCGCCCGCAGATCGCCGGCGCGGATCGCGTCGGCCGCGGAGGTGAGCGCGTGGACCGGCGCCACCGTCCGGCGCGCCAGCAGCGATCCGGCGAGGATCGCGACGAGCAGGATGGCGGCGTTGGTGAAGACCGTCTCCTTGACGAGCTGGCGGACGGGCGCGTCGAGCGTCCGCTCCGGGACCATGAAGAACAGCGTCCAGGGGACCCCGCGCAGCCGCTGGCCGACGCCGAGGTTGACGAGGTTGTTGGCGGGGGTGACCACCCGGAACGCCTCGCCCGAGGTGCCGTTGCGCACCCGCGAGAACTCCTCTTCCACCGGAATCACGCCCTGCAGCAGCTCGCGCGTCCGCTCGCCGAAGCGCTTGTCCGCCACGAACATCTCGACGGTCGCGGGGTCGAGCGGCGCGGCGGGGCGGAAGATCTCGCTGGCGTTGAAGCTGTGGGCCACCCGGACCCCGTACTGGTCGAAGACGACCGAATAGCTGCCCGGGCCGGCGGTCCCGTTGCCCGCGCTGACCAGGTCCCAGAACTCCTGGCCGCGCGCGACGATGAGGGCGACGCAGCTGGCTTTGCCCGAGGGGGACCTCATGGGCGTGGCGTAGGCGAGGGTCGGGATCGCGCCCGCCTCGGAGACCGAGATGAACAGGTCCGAGGTCACGGGCGCGCCGGCCAAGGCGTCCTGGAAGTAGCGCCGGAATGCGTAGTTCCTGCCCCGGATGGCGGACAGCGTCGAGGCGATGACCGTGCCCTCGCGGTCGAAGAGGGCGACCAGGTGTGTGCGCGGATCGGTGGCCCGGAAGACGGACATCACCTCCTCGAGCGTGGCGAGCGACTTCGCGCGCTCCGCGCTCGAGGCGCCGCAGAAGGCGTTGGGAACCGGGAGCCGGGAGAACCGATCGACGCTGCGCTGGAAGGTGAGGTGGAAATCGTCGATGCGGTCGGCGAGGTGCGTCGCCCGCGCCCGCAGTAGCGCGGTCGCCGACTGCCGGATGAGGGCGCTCGCGCTGCGGAACTCGATGACCGCCGTGAGGACGAGCGGCGCGATGGACGCGGCGAGGAGGAGCGCCAGCATCTTGCGCTGGATGGGCCAGTCGCGAAGGGCGAGCCAGCGGATCATCGGCTCGCTCTCCGGAACACCCTCGCTCCCGGGCGGACCCCGGGGAACGGCACGAAGTGGCCCCTCGGGTCGGGAGGGAGGGCTTCCGCCGGACCGATCACCAGCGCGCCCCCTGGCTCGACGACGGCCGCGAGCCGCTCGACGGCCTTGGCGCGCAGCGAGGCGTCGAAGTAGAGGAGCACGTTGCGGCAGCAGACGAGGTCGAAGGCGGCGACGATCGCTTCCTTCGGCGCCAGGCGCGGCCCCATGAGGTCGTGTTGCGCGAAATGCACGCGTCCGCGGATCGAATCCATGATTCGGAAGCCGGAGCCCTCGGTCCGCAGGTAGCGCTCGCGCAGTCCGGGCGGGACGGCCTGCACGGCCGCCGAGGGGTACAGTCCCGCGCTAGCCACCGCCAGCGAGCGCTGGTCGAGGTCCGATGCGAGCACTTCGAACCCCCGCCCGCGCTCCCGCGCCGCCGCCTCGGCGAGGAGCATCGCCACGGTGTACGCCTCCTCGCCCGTCGCGGTGCCGACCACCCATGCGCGCAGGGTGCCGCTCGACACCGGGAGCGCGGGCAGGACCCGATCGGCCAGTTCGCGGAATACCCAGCCGTCGCGGAAGAATTCGGTGACGGGGACGACCAGCGATTCGACCAGCCGATCGACCTCGTCGCGTTCGGCCATGAGCCGCGCGTAGTACGCGCCCGGCTCGGCGCACCCAGCGGCGCGCATCCTCGATTCGAGCCGGTTCCGCAGCGTGTCCGGGCGGTAGTCGCGGAAGTCGATTCCGCGGCGCTCGGCCACCGCGGCGAGGATGCGGTGGAAGGCCTCGACCCCCGCCATTCCGAGGTCGCCCATTCAGGCCTCGGCCCCGGCGAGATCGACGCCCGCCGCTTCGAGGGCCTTGCGCAGCTCGGCCTTGGCCACCGCCTTGGCCAGCGCGTCGCGGGGCAGGACCAGGTTCCTGCGCACCAGCTCCAGCAAGGCGTCGTTCAGCGTCTGCATCCCCTGGGACCTCGCCGTCTGCATTACCGAGGGGAGCTGGAACGTCTTGCCCTCGCGGATCAGGTTGGAGACGGCCCCATTGGCGAGCAGGATCTCCATCGCCGGGATCCGCCCGCCGCCGATCTTCTTGCACAGCGTCTGGGTGACCACGCCCTTGAGCGATTCGGACAGCATGGTCCGCACCTGCGCCTGACGGTCGGCGGGGAACTGGTCGATGATGCGGTCGACCGTCGAAGGGGCGGTGTTGGTGTGCAGGGTGCCGAACACCAGGTGCCCGGTTTCGGCGGTCTCCAGGGCGATGGAGATGGTCTCCAGGTCGCGCATCTCGCCGATCAGCACCACGTCCGGATCCTCGCGCAGCGCCGCGCGAAGCGCCGCCTTGAAGCTGGCGGTGTGGATGCCCACCTCGCGCTGGTGCACCAGGCAACGCTTGTGCGGATGGACGAACTCGATCGGATCCTCGACCGTGATCACGTGGTCGTCGCGGCTACGGTTGACGTAGTCGATCAGCGCCGCCAGCGTGGTCGACTTCCCGGAGCCGGTCGGACCGGTCACCAGCACCAGTCCCTTGGGAAGGAAGCAGAGGTCGAGCACGTTCCTGGGGATGCCCATCTCCTCCGCGGCGAGGATCTTGCTGGGGATCCGCCGAAGGACGGCGGCGATTCCCGAGCGCTCGCACAAGACGTTCACCCGGAACCGCGCCAGCGCCGTCTCGTGGGCGAAATCGGTGTCCTTGATCGCGAGCCACTGTTCCCGGTTGGCCTTGGGCGTCACGGACCAGAGGACCTTCTCGAGCCTCTCCGGGGAGGGCTCACCCCAACCTTCGACGGAGACGACGTCGCCGTCGATGCGGAGCGCCGGCACGAAGCCGCTGGTGAGGTGGAGGTCCGACGCTCCCTGTGAATCGCACAGTTCGAGCAGCGACCGCATCGCCTCCGCGGGATCGTGGGGAGCAGGCGGCACGACGATGGCGGGTCGCGCGTGCGGCGCCGGCGGCGGTGGGCTGGCCGAAGGCGGAGGAGGAGGCACGAGGATGCTGCCGGCGCGCGGCGGACCGGCGTTCCTCGCCCGCTCGATCCGCTCGGCTTGCGCGGCGGGCTGCAGCTCTGCCCGGACGCCGTCCCCGTTGGCACTGAACCGGACGACCACCCGTCCGGCCGGAGCAGCGTAGGCGATCTCCTCGTCCTGCTTGCCGGTGAAGCTCGGGGCGGCGTGCGCGGGCATCAGCTCGGCCACGGCCGCGACGATGTGGGCGCTGGTCAGGGTGCGCTTGATGAGAGGGACCAGCGCCGGACCGGGGCCCTCGAGGATGGCGACCGAGCCGGTCTCCAGCACCAGCGAGTCGGCGCCCTTCTGGAACAGCACGTCGATGAAGGCGTCGAGTCTCGCCATGGTCAGCGCTCGAACAGGTCCGCTTCGGCGAGAAGCATCTCCGCCTCGGCGTCCGCGTCCGGACGGAGCTGGCGCAGCTCGGCGCGCTGCCGCCGCACGACCGTCAGGAGCCGGCGGTTCTCCTCGTCGAGGAGGATGACCTCGAAGGCGAAGTCCACCATGGTGCGCAGTCCGGCGTTGTCCCAGGGCTTGCGGATGAACCGGTACACCTCGCCTTCGTTGATCGAGCGAATCACCGTGTCGGGATCCTGGTCGCCGGTCAGCATCATCCGCAGCGCGTGCGGATGTCGCTCGCGAACGAGCTTGAGGAACTCGATGCCGGACATGCCCGCCATGTTCTGGTCGGAGATGACGAGCTGCACCGGATGGGTCGCGAGCGTCTGCAATCCCTCTTCGCCGGACGCGGCGGTGAGCACCGTGTATCCGGCGGCTCCCAGCACCCGGCAGAGGGCCGACCCGACCTGGTCGTCGTCGTCTACGACGAGGATCGTTCGTGGCGGCAACACCTTCATCTCAGCCCCCCCTGCGCGCGGTCATGCCGCTTTGGTCGCGAGCCAGACGCGGAACACGGCCCCGCCTCCCTCGCGATCGAGCACCTGCGCCCGGCCCGCATGGCCCTCGGCGACGAGCTTCACCAGATACAGTCCGAGCCCGAACCCCTTGCGCGGACCGCCCTTCTTCGCCTCGACCGATCCGAACTTCTCGAACATGGTGGCCTTGAGCTCCTGGGGAATGCCCGGTCCGCGATCCGCCACGTCCACCTCCACCGCGTCAGGCAGATGCCGGACGGTGACCGAGACGTCCTTCCCTCCGGGCGTGTACTTGAGCGCGTTGCCGAGCAAGTTCTCGATCGCGCGGCGCACCAGCTTCGCGTCGAGGTGGGCCGGCGAGTGCCCTTCGACCGCCGCAGACACCTCGATCCCCTTGCGCCGCGCGACGGCGGCGAGGGTGGCCACCGCGTCGGCCAGCAGCCGCCCGAGATCGACCGGCGAACGGGTGATGGGCAGATGTCCTTCCTCGAGCAGCCGGATCTGGAGCGCCTCCTCGAGGGCCTTGAGCATTGCCTCGGCGCCGCGGAGCGCCGCCCGCGCATCCTCCCGCGGCTCGCCCTCGGGCAGCTCGTCGATGAGAATGCTCAGGTGCGCGATGATCCCGGAGAGCGGGCTGCGCAGGTCGTGCACCATGAGCGAGAGCATCTCGTCCTTTGCCACCTGCAAGTGGGTGAGCTTCGTCAACTGCTCGCGGATCAGCGCGTCCTGTGCCCGGAGCTTGAGGAACGAGCGGACCCGGAGCAGCAGCTCGCGGCGATCGACCGGCTTGGCGAGGAAGTCGTCGGCGCCGGACTGCAGCCCGATGTTCTTCTGCTCCTGGTCCGAGAACGCCGTGATGAGCACGACCGGCAGGAAGGGTTCTGGCTGCAACTCCTTCATGCGCTTGCAGACCTGGTACCCGGTCATCCCGGGCATCATCACGTCGAGCAGCACCAGGTCGACCTGCTCGCGCTGCAACAGCTCGAGCGCCGCGGCGCCGCTGGGCGACTCGAGCGTGCGGTATTGATCACGTAACATCATCCGGAGCAGCGTCCGGTTCCGTTCCTCGTCGTCGACGATCAGAACGCACGCGCGAGGGTCCATTGCTCAACCCTCGCCTTGCTTTCCCGGCCGGCCAAGAAAAAGCCAGGATGACAAGCCGTCTTCCGCACCCACGAGGGAGTGGAGGAGGGACCGTGTAGGCGCATGCAGGGCAGGAGCCGCACGGGCAAAAGCCGCCCGGCGGCAGCTACCGCGACGCGGTCGGAGTCGGGGCGGCGTTGCCAGCGGGGGAGGACGCCGCTCGGTTCGCGGCGGGCCGGGCATCCTGCGCGGGCTTGCCGTGCGTGGCCTTGGCCTTCACCTTGCGGCGCTTGCTGGTCTTCTTCGTTGCCTTGTGGGCCGGGGCCGCCGCCGGCGCCGGGAAGGCCGTCGCGGGCGCTGGGACCGGCGCCAGGCTCAAGGCGGACGTCGGCGTCGACGTCGAGCTCGCGGTGGAGGTAGAGCTCGAGGTCGCGGTAGAGGCAGAGGTAGGCGCGGACGCCGCCTGCGCCTTGGCCCGCTCCAGGCGGCGCAAAGCGTCGGTCGCTTCCCGCGACCCGCACCGGCGCTTCTCCCCCGCCGTCTTGGTGAGAAGCGCCTGCGCGCGCTCGGTGCCCGCCACGACCAGCACGCGCACGGCGTTCAGGATCGCGGGGCAGGGCGCCGCCTTGTCGGACAGCTCGGCGGCGGCGAGCGCCAGGCGATCCTCGTCGCGGGCCTGGCCCATCAGCTCGAGCGCCTCGAGCGCCTCGCGGCGCGGGCGCCCGTGCTGCGAGCGCACGATGCCGCGCAGCGCCTCGGCGGCGGGCACTCCGACCCGCTCGCCCAGGATGCGGACCAGCGCGGGCCGCCATTGCAGCGGGAACGCCTCGGACTCGAGATCGTCGACCAGCGCGCGGACCACCTCCGGGTCGGCGACCGTCGCATCCGCGTCGAGGGCGGCGGCGAAGTCGGCGAAGGCCATTCCCAGCTGGCCGAGCGCGTGCTCCGCCTTGCCGCGCAGCACCTGCACCTGCGCGCTGCGCGATCGGGGACCCTCGGACAGCTTGTCCAGCTCGGCGAGCGCGGCGAGCGGCGCCTTGCCGACGAGCATCTGCTCGGCGCGCAGCACGGGATCGTTCTCGCGGCGGACCCGGACGCGCCAGCTCGCCGCCGCCGCCACGAAGCAGAGCGCCAGCGCCGCCAGGACCGGCCAGCGGCGCGCGACGAACGCGGTTGCGCGGGTGGCGAGCGGAAGCTTCGGATCGCGCAGCTTGCCCAGGCGCTGCAGGGCGCGCCCGTCGTAGGGAAGGTCGCTCGGGCCGATCAGCCGCGCGCGGTGCAGGCGCGTCTCGCCCACCCGCAGCTCGCGCACGGGGAACGGCTCGGTGGGCACCTCGCTCTTGTTCATCGCCAGGTAGACGGACTCGGTCAAAACCACCTCGCCCGCGTCCGCGAAGGCGGAGGCGCGCAGCGCGAGCTGCACCGGGTCGCCGGTGACGTCGTCGGCGTCGACGCGCACCTCTCCCAGGCTGATGGCGATGCGCACCTCGATCTTCTCCTGCGGCCCGCGCCGCGCGTTCCAGGAGGCGAGCCGGTCCTGCATGGCCATGCCGCACAGGACGCAGTCGGTGGGCGAGCGGAAGGTGACGAGCAGCGCGTCGCCGATCGACTTGACCTTGCGCCCGCCGAACCCGCGGATGACCGGCAAGAGGAGGGCGTCGTGGAAGGCGAGCATGCGCGCGTTCTCCTCGCGGGTCTGCTGCGAGGTGCGGGCGGTGAAGCCCTTCATGTCGCTGAGCAGGATGGCGAGGTTCTGCGTTCGCTGCGCCGGCCGGAGCAGCTCGACGACGTTCTTCACGGCGCACCCCGGATCTGCTCGAGCGCGTCGTGCGCCGCGACCCGCGAGTTGCAGCCCATCACGTGGGCCAGGAGGCCCTCCGGCGGCCCTTCGCGGGGCTCCTTCTCCATCGACTCGAGCACCTTGACCGCGTCCTGATCGCCCAGCCTGCCCAGCGCGCGCGCGGCGCCGACCCGCGCCTCGCACGGCCCCGACTGGGCCATCTGCAGCAGGCGGTCGAAGGCGCGGCGCTCGCCCGCCCGCGCCGCGGTCTCGAGGCTGCGCGCGGCGCCCTCGAACTCCTTGCGCTCCTCCTGCAGCCGGCCCTCGTAGTAGGTGCGGCGCGGACCCGCCCGCATCCCCTGCACCTCGCGGGAGACCCCGGCGATGTCGCGGCGCGCGAGCGCGCGGTCGACCGCCGCGGGCGCGATGAGGGCGGCGGCCACCGCCAGCATCGCGCAGACTCCGGCGATGGCGAGGATGCGCGCCTGCTCGGTGATCCAGGGGAACGCCTCGGCGATGTGGCCGCCTGCCGACTCGGCCGCGGCGCGCAGGTGCCCGCGCACCTCCGCCGAGGTCAGCCGGGTCAGATCCACCTTGGGCAGCTTGCCGGCGCGCTGCAGCGCCTTGCCCCCGTACGGCCGCAAGGAGAGGTCGTTGCCCGGCTTGACGCGGAAGACGCGGACCGGCTCGGGCACGCCCTTCAGCTCCTGGTAGCCGCCGTCGTCCGCCTCGATCTCGTTGCGGTTCATCGACAGCCAGATGGCCTCGGTGAAGAGCACCTCGCCGGCATCCGCCAGCCCCAGCACGCGGGCGGCGATGTTGACGGGCTCGCCGAAGACGTCGCCCTTCTCCAGCCGCACCTCGCCGACGTTCACCCCGACGCGCACCTTGATGCGGTCCCACTCGGGAACGCCCTTGTTCCACTCCCAGATGCGATCCTGCACGGCGGAAGCGCAGAGCACCGCGTCGGTGGGTGACTCGAAGGTGACGAGCAGCGTTCCGCCGATGCTCTTCACCCGCCGCCCGCGGTACGCGCGGAAGACCGGCAACACCAGCGCCTCGTGGAGCCGCAGCATGCGCTGGCTCTGTTCGTACGTCTGCCGGCTGAGCCGGTCGGCGTACCCGACGATGTCGGTGAACACGATGGCGAGGTTCGAGGTCCGCATTGGGCAGTCTGGAGCGCTGGACTCTTGAGACTACTCGCCCGGGGTGAAGGTAAAGAAGTGTTCTACGGAGGTGGATGTGGGGCCGGCAACTACCTTCCCGTACGCGCGGCGGCCGCCGCCGTGGGCGAAAAGGTCCAGTCGGGGTGCCGGCCCTGCGCATAGGTCATGTTCCATTCACTCTTGAACAGGGCGATAGGGTTCTTGTCGCGGTCTTCGACGCAGAGCGCATCGACCTCCAGCTCGAACGCCTGCGGATCGAATCCCGGGCCTGAGATCCAGCGCGCCACCTGGTAGGGAAGCCGGTCCAGGGCGATCTCCGCGCCGTACTCGTGCTTGAGCCGGTATTGCAGCACTTCCAGCTGCAAGGCGCCCACCGCGCCGAGAATCGGGT
>JBJMQJ010000091.1:0-11295 GCA_045802765.1 Myxococcales bacterium | reverse complement strand
TCAGGTAGTAGCGGTCAGACACCGAACTCCCATCGGCCCGAGAGCGTGCGCTCCAGCATCTCCAGGCAGTCGCGGCCGATCGCCTCGCGGGCGGCCTCGGGGCCGACCGGAGCGCCGGGCCACGTGCCGAGGTTCGGGACGAGGTAGTGCTGGAACGCGACCGCGAACGCCTCGACCGCCGGCAGCGTGCGGGCGTAGTCGCTGATCGCCGGCCAGTTGCGGAAGTAGCCGACGACGGCCTCCACGGCGTGGGCGAACTCGTGCACGATCGCGCCGACCGCGTCGCCGCAGTAGAGGTAGTCGAGGCCGTCCGGGAGCACGATGACGCCGGGCGCGTCGCGTTCGTCGAGGGCGGAGCCAGGGACGAGGAAGTGTGCGATGTCGCGGCAGCGCCAGCCGGACGGGAGCTCCGCCTCGCTCTCGTGGAGGCCGGCGAACACGGGGTCGACGCCGCAGTGGAGGCGGAACGGGACGCGCTCGAGCAGCGGCCGGGGGATCAGGGCGAGCGCGGCGCCGACCGGCGTCTGGTCGTAGCTCGCTTGGACCCGGACCTTCACGCTCGCGTGACCCTAGAAGCGGGCGCCGTACCCCTCGGGCGCGTCGATCTTCCCGTGGACGGGCCGGCCGATGCGGACCCAGACGTCGTAGGTGATGCACGAGCCGAAGGCGGCCTCGTACTCGACGACGCGCGGGTTGCGGCCGCCCTGCGCGGCCATGTCGGCCTGGCGGAGCAGGCTCAGGTCGTCCTTCCGCGGCCAGACGACGATCCGGTGGGCGGCGGTCATGAAGTAGGCGACGAAGTCGCAGCCTTCGGCGGGGCACGGCCACGGGTCGGTGCGGACGCAGAACCAGGGCGCGTCCTCCGGGATCCCCCCGGCCTCGTCGACGGCCTCCTCGATGTCCTGGTCGAACTCGACGCGGGTGACGCCGCGGGTGAGCGTGTTGCTCACCGGAGCCCCTTGCAGGTAGCGCCGCACCCGTGCGGGCAGCGGCGAGCCTCGCGCCAGTCCAGCTCGGTCAGCTTGCGGAGCTCCGACGCCCGGAGGACGACGAGGCAGGGGTCGGGCTTCAGAGGAACGGCCTTCTCAGGAGGCATGGTAGGTCGCGTCAGCATAGGCAGACGACCAGCCGGCCGACGCGACCGCTTCGAGGCGGGAGAGCAGAGCCGCGATGTCATGGGTGGGGTCGAGGCGGACGGCGCGGTCGAGCGCGGCCTTCGACGCCTTGGCGTACTCGGCGGGCTTGTCGAGGCGGCGGAACCAGGCGTGCCAGTCGTCGTGTCGCTCGCGGGCAACCCAGAGCGCGCCGGCCGCCATCGTCTCCATCGCGGCGAGCGAGGGGTGGGCGAGGATCGGGATGCCGGAGCAGGCGGCCTCGACGGCCACGCGGCCGTACGTCTGGTCGGCCGGCATCAGCAGGAGCCGCGTCCGGGCGTAGATCTCGCGCATCCCGCCGACGCCGTCGACAGGGCCGACGACTTCGAGGTTCGGGATGTTGCCGGGCGGGGGGAGCTGGCGGCCGACGCAGCCGCGGACGGCGAGGAACTTGCGGCCGGGCTGGCGCCGGACGAGGTCGAAGAGCATCGAGGCGCCCGACTCGACGGAGAGGTTCACGAGCGTGATCCGCCCCTCGGGCTCGAGCGGGACGCGGAACTCGTCGACGTAGATCGGGGGGCGCGCGACGAGCTTCGAGGCGTTCCAGCGGGCCTCCCCCGCGAACGCGGCCGAGGGGAACACGGCGAGCGAGAACCGGCGCGGGTCGACACGGCGCATCTCCCGGAGGCGGCGGGCAAGGACGACGAGCGGGACGTGGTAGCGGCGGCCGAGCCCGACGAGCCGCTCGGCGTCCTCCAGGTGGACGAGCGCGACGTCGGCGCCGGCCCAGTCCTCGTCCTCGTCGGCCGGTTGGACGACGTGGCCTACGCGCTCGAGCTGTCTCGTCCACGCGAGCGCGGTGGCGACGGAGCCCGAGCACGGCTCAGGGCCGAACGACGTGACGATCCTCATGACCGCACCGGGGCGGGATCTTCCACGAGCGAGTCGTCGGCCGTGGGGTCGGCGGAGTGGAAGTGCTCGCGGAACCAGGCGCGGCCAGCCTCTTCCCCGCCGCGCTCGATCATGTCGCCGTACATGCGCCAGTGGGCGCCGAAGCCGGGATCGAGGTCGGTCGCCTTGTAGGCGGCGGCACCGTTCACGGCCTTCCGGACGAACTGCTCCGCGGAGCGGTAGGGGAAGTGGCGGATCTCGAGCCCGTAGGCGGTGGAGCCGGTGCCGTGCGTCGACGCGGAGTGGTTGCCCATGTGGATCTCTAGGTCGGGCCGGCAGAGGCACGCGACCTTGCCCCAGCGGATGTCGAGCGGGCCGCGCTGCCGCCAGCGCATCACCTCGAACGGGAGGCCCGGCTCGTCGAGGGCGGTGGCGAGGTGGTTGTAGATCGCGGCCTTCACGAACTGGTGCTCGCGCGGGAGCGCGGCGAGCCAGTCGCGGAGCGCGCGGCCTTCGGGGGCGTACCAGAGCTCGTCAGCGTCGCAGGGGATCACCCAGCGGTGGCCGCGCAGGAGCGCCTCGTGCGCGAGCGCGGTGGTCTTGGCGGCCTGGTAGTACGCCGGGTCGGGGTCAGCCTCGACGGAGAGCGGGTCGAGGTCGCGCTCGAGCTCGCAGAGGATCTCGTGCGTCCCGTCCGTGCTCGCGTTGTCCTGGATGAGCACCTCGTCGACGTGCCAGAGCAGATGCCGGACGGTCGCCTCGATGATGTCGGCCTCGTCCTTGACGAGCAGGACGGCGCAGACGCTCATGGGGCGTCGTCCTTCTTGACGACGGCGAAGCGCACCTCGCCGATGAACACGACGGAGCGATCCTCGAGCCCGACGCGCACGAGATCGTCCACGACGTCGCCGACGAGCTCGGAGAACTCCTGGCCGAGGTGGACGACGAGCACCTCGTCCGGGCCGACGCGGAGCGCCTCCAGCTCTCGCACGAGCTGCTCGGCCATCAGAACGTCTCCGGCTGCGCGACCGCGCGCACGAGCGCCATGAAGCCCTGCTGGAGCTGCGTCCTTCCGATCTCGACCCAGCGCGGGTCGACCGGGGACTGGTGACCAGAGTCCTCGGCCGCGCGCACGCCGTCCTCCAGGATCTTGACGATGCCGCCGACCACCTCGGCCTCCTGCTTGATCTGGTTGATGAGGCCGATCTCTTTCTCGGTCAGCTCGCGGTAGCCGGCGATCAGGCGGTGCTGGTTCTCCATGCCTACTCCTTCGGTAGAGCCGCGCGCGGGCGGCGACGGGACGAGGATAACCGGATGGTGTTCCGAAGCAAGCGCGCTCAGTCGTCCTCGTCGTCGCAGTCGGAGCACGAGTCGTCTGCGGGGAGGGCGACCGCGGCGCCAGGGTCGCCCTCGCCGAGCTCCCAGCGGCTAGCGAGGCGGACCCAGAGGCGGCCGGCGGAGTCGAGGGCGTGCTCTTCGTCGAGCAGCGCGAGGCGCATCAGAGGACCCCGGCGAGCCAGTTCGCGATCCGGGCCTGGTGCGTCTCGCCGTCGCCCATCACGTCCTCGAAGAGGCGGTGCCGGTCGAAGCCGATGCTGGTTAGCCGCTCGAGCAGCCGCGGCTCGGACCCCTCCATCCCGCGGACCTTGCGGACGTCGAAGTCGATCACGACGGCGGTGATCTTCCAGATCTCGCCGGAGTCGATCAGGTTGTCGAGGATCTCCACCTCGGCGCCCTCGCAGTTCAGCTTGACGATCAGCCGGCGCGGGTCCGGGCCGAGCGCCTGGAACCACGCCGAGGCCTCCACGAACGAGCAGACGGTCACGGCCTTCGGGTCGACGTCGCGCTTGCGCGCGTAGAGGCTCGCCTCCATCTGGTCGTTCAGGCCGTAGAGGCGGCGCTTGCCGGAGCTGCGGGCGAGCCCGAAGGGGAGCAGCCTCACGCGGCGGTCGTCGCCGAACCGCTCGACGAGCTCCGCGTACTGCGCCGGCATCGGCTCGAAGGCGTAGATCGCGTCGAACCCGTACTCGGGCTTCACGACTTCTTCGAGGGTCTGGCCGACGTGGGCGCCGACGTCGAGGAACACGAGCGGCTCCATCAGTAGCCGAACCCGTGCCGCTCGCCGATGTGGTGGACCCACGGCTCGCCCGAGCCCCAGACGCCGAACGAGTAGCCGGCGCGCACGAGGTCGATCCCGAACCGGCCTTCGCACTGCTCGGGGTAGTCCGGCCAGGGATGCTCGCGCATGAAGGCCGACCGCATCAGCGAGGGGTTCGTGGTCAGGTAGGAGTGGTGCTCCAGCCACGGCCGCTCGTACAGGTCGTGCGGCGTGTCGAGCTTGCCGGGGTCGCCGCGGAAGCGGTCGAAGAACGTCGAGCGCGCCTGGTACTCGCCCGGGCGCGACTCGAACAGGCCGCCGGCGGCACGCTCCTTCTCGTTCGCGGCGTCGCGCATGAACTGCATCTGCGCGAGCTGCGGGTACGTGTCGAGGACGAACGCGAGCTCGCGGAGGTCGACCGGGTGGCGGAACAGGAAGTCGTGCTCCAGGTAGAGCGTGTAGTCGAGGCGGGTGAGGGCGCCGACCGACCATGAGGCGTAGGTGGCGCCGCAGAACCCGCGCGCGGGCTCGAGCGCGAGCAGCGGGATCGGGCCGGGGAAGCCGAGTTCGCGCATCGCTTCGACGGTCGGCTGGTAGCCGTCCGCGACGACGTTCACCTCGGCCGGCGCGGGGTGCACGTGCTCGGCGACGGAGGCGAGGGTGCGGCCGAGCGTGTCGCCGGGCGGCGACGTGAGGACGACGAGGCGGTAGTTCACCGGGCCAGGAGCTCCATGAGCGCCTCAGACTGCGCGGCGGCGCAGACGACGCAGACGGAGTAGCCGAGCGCGGGCGCGGGCGCGAGAAGGCCCGTGGTGCCGTCGAGCAGCCGGTACGGGTGGCCCTCCTCGATCGGCTCGCGGCAGAGGAAGCACGCCATCCCGACGAGGTGCTTCCCGCAGTCGTCGCAGGGCCGCGGGGCGTCGGCGGTATAGACCCCGGTGACGAACGGGCAGTCCTCGTGCTCGCCCTCGGCGGTCGCCTCGCAGAACATGCACGTCTCGCCCTCCTCGAAGTCGAGGTTGATCTCGACGCGAAGCGGCGAGTACTCCGTCTCCATCTCGGTCATCGTTCCTCCTAGGGTGCGTGGCCGGCCTGCTGGAGGACGCGGTAGGCGGCCTCGTGCTCAGCGCGGATCCGGTGGTAGACGTCCATGTTGTGGCTGCCGGCGCCAGGCCGGCCAGAGGCGCAGTAGACCGCGGCGGGGACGGGGACGAGCCGGGCCCCAGCGAGGACGCAGCGGAGCCAGAAGTCCCAGTCCTCCAGGCCGGGCGCGGGGAGCGGGCCGCCATCGGCGAGCGTGTCGCGGAATCCGCCGACCGCGTGGAAGAGGTCGCGCGGGACGAGCGTGCCGATCACGCAACAGTTCACGTCGATCATCGCTCGGCCCCACGCCGGGATCACGGGGACGGCGCCGGGGTAGCCGACCGCCGGCACGAGCAGCGCCCGCCACGGGAGCGCGGAGTCGTCCTCGCCCTCGAGCGCGTCGGCCCAGTGCTCCCGGTTCGCCGTCTCCATCGCGTCGACGTAGCCAGGGCAGAGCTCGTCGTCGGCGTCGAGGAAGCAGAGCCAGTCGCCGGTCGCGTCCTCGGCGAGCATGTTCCGCACGTCGGCGAGTCCGGCATCGGGGAGGTGCCCCTGGATCACCTGAGCGGCGCCCTGCTCCATCGCGGACGGCCGAGCGCGCTCGTAGGCGAGGTCAGCCCACTTCACCTCGCCGAACGTGCCGATCAGGATCGAGACGTTCACCCGTACGCCTCTCGCATCTGGTCGCCCTCGCGCTCGGTCTTGCGGAACAGCTCGACTTGCTCGCCGAAGTCCCAGACGCGGGTGCCGTCGCTGGCCCAGTGGTAGACGAGGCCGGCCTGGCGGAAGGCGGCGAGCATGCAGGCGGGGCAGCCGTCGACCTGGCCGCGGAGCCACTCGACGATCTCCGGGCTAGCGTGGGCCGCGTCGCCGCCGCGGGCGCGCAGCTCGAGCACGAGCGCGGGGAGGTCGGTGTCGGCGTACTCGCACCAGCCGCACCTCCGGTCGGGGTTCATCGTGCAGCGCCGCTCGTGCTTCTCCATCGCGGGGCGCGAGAGCCCGTGCTTCTTGCAGAACTCGCAGTAGTAGACGCTCTTCGTCTTGACGTTCACGCGAGCATGACTCCGGCGAGGACGGCGAGCTGGCAGACGTGGAGGGTCTGATCGAGGATGATCGGCGCCGGCGACCACGGGTTCGGCTTCAGGCGGGTGCGGACCTTCGTCAGCCGGCCGAACTCGTCGCGGATGATGTGCGTGCGGTCGAGGCGCCACTCGATCCAGTCCATCAGGGTCGAGCGGAATCGGCGCGAGTCGGTCAGGTAGTGAAGCAGCCCGAGCCCGACGAGGAACCCGACGCCGTGCCAGACGGGCCGGTGCCAGCTCTGCCAGCACGCGAGCGGGTAGAACGGGAGCAGGTAGCAGCCGACGTGCTCGGCGCGCACGCGCGCGTCGTCGAGCTTCAGGGCGGCCATCCGGCGAGACTGGAGGACGAAGTCGCCCACGAGGTGCGCGGCCAGGAGGTAAAGACCCGTCACCGGAGCAAGCGGCCGATCTCGGCGACGACGGCGATCCAGAAGGCGAGCAAGCCGACGATGATCAGGAGCCAGACGAGCGCGGCGAGGGGGTCGGGGCGGCCGTTCACGAGCCCCGGAGGTGGCGGGGGACGAAGGCTTCTGTGATCGACCGTGTGCCGTCCTCGGCGACCGGGGAGCAGCACGCGGGGCAGGGCATCCCCGCTCCGCCGCAGTCCTGTGAGCCGTCCCCGCAGGCGTTCGGTGCGTCAGGCCCGACGATGCCCGACCAGGGCCGCTCGGGGTGGTTCTCGCAGACGTGGCCGCCGTCGAGGCAGCACGGGCAGCGGACGGGCTCGGGGAGCCCGAGCGCGCGGCGGTGGGCGAGGTAGCCGGCGCAGAGCTCGGCCGGCGAGCCGTCAGCCTTGTAGGCGCGGCCGGCGACGATCGGCGGCTGGTAGTCGCCCGGCTTCGCGGGCAGCTCGCGGCCGTTCGGGTGGCGGTAGGCGACGACGCGGCGCATCCCCTGATGGCACGCGAACACGTCGCGGGCAGAGCCGGAGAGGTCGACGAGCTCCTCGGTGTACCCGTCGCCGCGCTCGGGGGAGCCGTTGCGGTAGGCGCAGTCGTGGCAGCACGCGACCGCGAGCGGGAGCAGAGCGGCGAGCTGGAGCGCGTCGTCCTGCTCGAGGTCGAACACCGGCTCCCAGCACGTGCAGCCGCGAGGCCCGTGCATCGCGCCGGCCATGCAGCACGGCACCTCGCCGCCGTCGAGGTCGTACTCGTCGCGGTCGTCGGGGCCGTCGTGGATCGTGAGGTGGATACGCGCGCCAGGAGCGATCGCGTTCTCGATGCGGCGGCGCGCGAGCCCGTTCATCGGCCCCAGAGCCGCTTGCGCGACTCGTAGTAGCGGCGGTCGTCCTCGAACGTCGACTTCCCGAGGCGGTAGGTGTCGTCCATCACGCCCTTGCGCCAGTCGGGGTGGAGGTGCTCCACGTACGAGTCGCGCGCGAACGAGAACGTGCTGCGCCACATCGCGGTCTGGATGAACTCCTCGTCGACGTAGTTGTGGTGGTAGCCCTCGTGCAGGATCCGGTCGTCCTCGTCGACGGTGCCGCACTCGGAGTAGTCGGCGTGGACGAGCGTGTGCGTCGAGTGGCGGCCGGCCTTCACGCGCGGGTTGCCGAGGTCGTTCGTGCCGACGACGCAGGCGCCCGAGCGCTCATGGGTGCGGAGGCCGGCCTCGAACCAGCCCGCCCGGAACCGAAGGTCGTCGGCGGCCAGGAACGACCACTCCATCCCGAGCTCGCCGGCGCGGCGGAAGCCGAGGTTGAGCTTCCGCGCGTAGTCGCCCTTGCCGTTCTCGAACGGCATCACGATCAGGTCGGCGCCGGTGTCGACGACGGCGCGGATCTCCTCGTCGTCGCCGGGGGAGCAGAGGAAGATCGGGACGAGCTCGTGCGCCTGCACGGACGCGGCCAGGGAGTCGACGAGCGGCTGCGCTTTCTGCGGCCGGCCGAGCACCGGCACGAGGACGGCGACCTTCACTCGGGCTCCGGGTCGACGATCGCGGCCTCGGCGCCCGAGGCGAGCTGCTCCCACTCGAGCGGGGAGCCCTCCATGATCAGGGCGCGCTCACCGATCCGGGCGTCGTCGATGAAGGGGCAGCCGATCTCTTCGAGGGTGGCGCGGAACGCGTCCGAGGTGGCGTCGCCGCAGACGACGTAGAGCTCGGGCTGGCGGTGGAAGAGCAGCCGGACGTGGTTGAGGAACAGCGCCTCGGGATCGTCGGTCGCGCCGACCGGGCGGCCATGCAAATCGAAGACGTTGACGCGATCAGCCACGGGCGGCAATCAAGATACGCCGGGAGGCGGACGGACGTGAGAGGGCCGGCGGGTCTTTACCGGGCGACGGCGTACATCGCGGCAGTCCACTGCGCCGTGTACCACGAGTCGCGGTGCGGAACGATCAGGCCGCGCGAGTAGTAGAAGTCCTGCGTCGCGCCCTCGCACTGGCCGTCGTGGTAGGTCGCGCCGAGCGTGGAGGCCATCGGCTCGCCGCCCCAGTCGGGGTCGCCCCACCCGCAGTTCTTGTAGCACTCGGAGATCCCGTAGACGTTGCCGCGGTGGATGCGGGCCACGAGGTCGTCGTACATCGTCTTGCCGCCGTCCGCCTGGATCGCGGAGCGGTTGAGGATCAGCGGGATCCCGGAGAGGCCGTGGTCGTCCATGTACTTCGTCGCGGCGACGTACTCGCGGGGGAGCTCCGCCTGGAACATCGGCGTGCCGACCTTCAGCTCGTCGGCCAGGGCGCAGATCGCGGTCGGGGAAGTGCCGTCGCCCTCGACGCGCGAGTCGCCCCACGTCGCGGTGCGGATCCCCCGAGACTTCAGCGCGGCGACGTCCTCCCGCGAGGGGTGCGGGTAGCCGTGGTCGGCCGTGTAGGCGCGGCCGAAGTAGTTCGGGCCGGAGACGGCCTCCCAGTAGTCCTGCGCGATGACGAACCAGCACTGGCCGACCGCGAGGTTGAGCGGCGAGCCCGGCGCCGGCACGGGCAGCGGAGCAGGCTGCGCGTTCGGCGGGAGCGGGTGCGCCGCGCGGATGTCGGCCAGGAGGTCGAACGGCGTGTAGTAGCCGCCGTCCCACTTCGGCACCGCCCGCCAGACGCCCTCGGGCCGCGGGATCGGGTGGCCGGCGAGCGCCTGCGCGTCCTTCCACGACCGCCACGGATCGAAGTTCTTCCACCGCGCGACGATGTACGCGTAGTCGCGGACGGTGATGGCGGGGAGGACGGAGCGAGGCGGCCGGCGGATCAGGCCGTAGTGCGCTTGGCTCGCGAGCTTGGCCTGCTCCGGTGTCAGTCGGGCCACGTCGCCGAGGCTACTCGGAGGGGCGGACGGGGAGCGTTTCCCACCCGCGGTCCCAGAGCGTCGCGAGACGCTCGAAGTGCTGCTCGTACTCGTGGCGGACGTTCTCGACCGACCAGCGTTCGATGGCGCGGTTACGGATCCGCTCGCGGCGGCCGGCGTCGAAGGCGGCGCACCGCTCGAGCGCGACGACGAACTCGGCGAGGGACCGGCAGCGGTAGCCGCCCACCTCGTGCTCGACCGTCTCGACGAAGCCGCCCCAGTCCGTCGTGACGGCCGGGGTGCCGCACGCCTGAGCCTCGACCGCGACGAGCCCGAACGGCTCGACGTACTGCGTCGGGGCGATCAGGGCTCGAGCGCCGCCCATCAGCCGGTCGCGTTCCTCCGGGCCGACCGGGCCGTACGGCTCCCCGTAGGTGGCGAGCGCGGCGGCCTCGCCGAGGACGACCAGGCGAGCGCCGAGCTCCCGACAGGCTTGCTCCGCGATCGCGAGTCCCTTGTCCCAGACGGCGCGGCCGGCGAACACGTAGTAGTCCTCCGGTTCGGTGACGAGGTTGTGATCCCACGGGATGACCTGATGGGGGATCACGGCGTCGAAGAACTCGGGGTGCGGCGTGGGGCCCTCCACGACGGCGTACATCGTGTGCATCCAGGCGTAGGAGGGGAACACGCGGCGCTGGCTGCACCAGCCGACGTAGCCGACCGCCGGCTCCACGACGAGGTGTTTCGGGAACCGGGAAACGAGCTCGGCGTGCTCCCGCCCGTGGAAAAGGCAGAGGAAATCATGCGGCTCGATTCGCGCCTGGATTTCCGACGCGAGACGGTTCGGGCGATCCGCGAACGCTATGTGCTCATCGCAGGGCGCTTCGTTCTCGCCGGGGCCGGCGTAAAGCCAGACGGAATGCCCGAGGCTTTTCATCATCCAGCAGAACTTCATCGCATTCGAGGTGAACGGGCACGAGGACGACGACCAAGTGGTCTGCGTGTGGCCGGGGGCGACGACGTGGAACCGCACGAGCCCGGAGACTAACCGGGCCGGGCGGACGAGAGAGGGGAGCTACGCGATCCGGACCATCACGGCCGGCTCGTGGTCGTCATGCCACGAGGGGCCGGTGCACATCGGTTCGTACGGCTCTCGCTGCCGGAAGCGGTTGCCGCACGTCGGGCAGCGGAACAGACACGAGTCCTGCTCGGTCGGGAGCGGGTCGCCGGGGACCCACGGCCGAGCCGGACTAGGCGTAGGTGTAGCCGTAGGCGGCACCGTTGATGTCGGTGTTGTTGGCGAAGCCCTCGAAGTAGTCGTTGTTCTGGACGGTGATCCAGCCGTTCAGCACGTACGGCACGTTCGCCGTCAGCGCGTAGGCGTCGAGGATCTTCTGCGCGACCGTGTCGGCCGCGACCGAGCCCTGCTCGATCGTCGCCGTCCGCGCGGCGGAGGGCGTGTTGATGATCAGGGTGCGGACGACGCCGAACGTGCCCGCGCCGGCCGTGTTCTGGTAGCGCCACGTCGCGATGTTCGCGGCGCCGTTACCGAACGCCTTCGAGATCACCAGGGTTGCAGGGGTATAGACCGCCATCAAGCTCCTCCTTTGAGTCGGGTAAGCATAGGACGCATTTCGGTCGTCGTCACCATGAGATCACGTAGACGGCGCCGGCGCCTCCACCGCCGCCCGTGCCGCCGATCGCCACGCCGCCCGAGACGGAGCCGCCGCCTCCTCCTCCGCCGCCGCCTCCCCTCCCGCCGCCCGACAAGGACAAGGACGGTGTCCCCGACTTCCGCGACAACTGCCCAGGCGTGGCCAACCCGTCGCAG
>JBJMQJ010000090.1:0-2777 GCA_045802765.1 Myxococcales bacterium | reverse complement strand
CTTCTGGCGCCCGATCCTCCGCTGCAGGACCGAGAAGGGCAGCGGCGCTCCCCCCGCATACGCCAGCACCTCGCCATCCACGACCGTGCCGTCGGGCAGCGAGTCCGAGACGGCGCGCAGATCCGGAAACCGGTCGGTGATCAGCTCCTCTCCCCTGGACCAGAGCCACGCGCTCCCGCCGCGCCGGACCAGCTGCGCCCGGATGCCGTCCCACTTCCACTCGGCCTGCCAGGCGGCGCGGTCGCCCAGCGCCGCAGGCGGCTCTTCCAGCGGCGAGGCGAGGAAGAACGGATATGGCCGCGAGAGGTCGGCATCGTGCACGTCGCCCGCCACCAGATGCGCGAAGCCTTCCGGCGTGGGCTGCCAGGCCCCCATCAGGCGATGCGCGACTACCGCTGGCTCGACACCCGCGTGCTGCGCCAGCGCCCGCACCGCGAGCGTCCGCGAGACGCCGACGCGCAGCTCGCCGGTGAGGAGCTTGTTCAAGAGGAAGATCTCCCGCAGCGGCATCGCCCGCCACAAGGACAGCACCACCTCGCGCTTGTGCTCCTCGCCCGCGTCGCGGAGCGGGAGGAGGCGCGTCTCGATCAGCTCCGACAGCGACAACACCGAGGACGTCGAGGGCGCGCCGGCGCGCTGGGTGTCGACGAGGAGCGCGACGATCTCGGCCAGGTCGCCGGCAGCCGACCAGCTCTCGCCGAACATCCACTCCGGAGTCCCGGTCGCCTCCATTCCCCAGACCGCGAGCAGGCGCGGCGCGATCAGCCTTTTGAGGCGCGCGCCGGTGAGGAAGAAGACCGCCCACGCCGCATCGGCCCCGGGCGCCTCGGCGAAGTACGCCTGCATGGCCGCGACTTTCTGGTTCGTCGAGGTGGTCGCGTCGAGCGCGTCGTACAGGCGGGCGAACCTCTGCATCAGTCGCCTTCGGGGTCGGTCGGATGGGCGAGCCCCACCACTTCCGCGTCGGTGCCGCGATCGCGCAGCCAGTGCACGAGCGCCTCCCGGTACCCGTGCGTCGCCAGCACCCGCCGCGCGCCGCTCTCCTCGACGGTGCGCAGGATCCCGGGCCAGTCCGCGTGGTCCGACAGCGCGAAGCCGCGGTCGAACGAGCGCCGCCTGCGCTGCCCGCGGATGCGCATGCTGCCCGAGGCGAATGCGCTCTCGTGGTCGCCGAAGCGGCGCATCCACGGGCTGCCCCGCGCGGTGATGGGCGCCAGCACCAGCTCGCCCGCGAAGGAGCGCCCCTTCGCCGTGTCCGCCACCGGCAGCGTCGGCAGCATGCGCACCGAGGCTTCGCGGTAGATGCTCGTGATCGGCTCGAGCGCGCCGTGCACGTAGACGGGTCGCTCGGTCAGCTCGGACAGGCCGGCGAGGATCCGCTGCGCCTTGCCCAGCACGTAGCAGAAGAGCACCGAGGCTCGGCGGGGGTTGCCCTGCCACCAGCGGTGCACGTCGCGCAGGACCTCGCGGGGGTCGTCCCAGCGGAAGATGGGCAGCGCGTAGGACGCCTCGGTGACCAGCACGTCGCAACGCACCGGCTCGAACGCGGCGCAGGTCGGATCGGCTTCGCGCTTGTAGTCGCCCGTGACCACCCACACCTCGCCGCCGCCCTCGACGCGCACTTGCGCAGAGCCCAGCACGTGGCCGGCCGGGTGGAAGGAGACGCGCACCTCGCCGAGCGCGCGCGCCTCGCCGTACGGGACGCTTTCGATCACCGCTTCGGGACCGAGCCGATGTCGCAAAAGCGATAGCGACGGCTCGGCGCACAGGTAGCGGGCGCTACCCGGTACGGCGTGGTCCGCATGCGCATGCGTCACGACCGCGAGCGGCACGGGTTCGCGCGGATCCACATGGAATCCACCGGCCGCGCACCGCAGGCCTTCGCGCGCATCGGAGAGCAACGGTTCCACACAGCACCTCAGCGGAGCCTACATCCGGACCCTTGCCGCGCCGTGCAGCCATCGCATCTTCTAGTGTCAATGGACAATGCTGCGCGTATCGAAGCCGCGGCCGAGGCCCATCCGACGGTGGAGGGCGCGCTGCGGGCGGGGCTCTCCGTCCTCTGTGCCGAGTCGGAATGGCCGCTCGCGAGGCTCACCTGGATGGAAGGCGAAAGGCCCATGCAGCTGTGGAGCGTCCGCGAGGGGCTCGAGCCGCTGCGCGAGGCGTGGGTGGCTGCGGGTGCGGGTGCGAGCTGGGCGGCGCGTGTGGCAGCCGCCGGCCGCCCGGTGGCGTTCGCGTTCGAGATGGCCGAAGTGCCGCGCGAGTTCGCCTCCCGCGCGCACGCCGCCTCCGTCCGGTACGTGCTGGTCTTCCCGCTGTTCGACGGCGAGGACGTCGCCGGCGCGGTCGAGGTCTGCTGCAAGGAGCCCTGCGCGTTCGACGGCCTGCGCGAGTCGCTGGTCCGGCTGGGGCGCCTCCTCGGCGGCATCGCCGAACGCAAACGCGCCGCCTGAGCCGGGGCGAGAGACAAAGAGCGATACACCACGGAGCACACGGAGCACACGGAGAAAACAGGTTTTTCTCCGTGCCCTCCGTGTTCTCCGTGGTGCAATCGTTTTGGTCAGTCCAGAGGCGCGGCGGTGCCGGTCTCCTTCGGGACGTCCATGCGCGGAGCGCCCTGCTCCTCGAGCTCTTCGGCGGTCTGCTCCATCAGGACACCGAGATCCTCCAGCTCGTCCTTGGAGTGGAGCTTCTGCACCTTCGGGAAGAGCTCCGTCTCCTCTTCCTCGACGTGGTGCTCGACCTGCTCCTGCAGGACCTTGATCTTGGCGTCG
>JBJMQJ010000089.1:0-7105 GCA_045802765.1 Myxococcales bacterium | reverse complement strand
CCGCTGGACGTCGCGCGGCCCGGCGACCCGCTCGTCTGCCTCGAACGGCGGCTCGAGGCGCGGGCGCACGCGGGGCGTGTAGAGGAAGTACAGGTCGCCGTGCTCGAGCAGCTCCACCTCGGCCATTCGAGAAGTGTATTCGGGGAACGCGTTCCTGGCCGCGCAATCCCGCGCGCGCGGCCTCCATACGTCCACGAGAGGCAAGTCGCGTGCCCCCGTCAATGGAGGAGTCATGGGGCTCCGACTTGGCCGGCAGCTCGCGATATCTAGCCGGCAGACGAGTGCTTACTGCGGGAACGGCGCCTTCGCCGAGACGGTCAGGATCTCATCGAGCGCCAGGTCCGGTTCCCTGTGCTTCATCTTCGCGATCAGCTCGTCGGCGCTGCGCGAAGACGACTTGGCAGCTTCGAAAGCCCGGATGTAGTCGCGCGTGAAGTTGATCGCGCCCGGGCTGTCCGGCGAGTCGACGGTTCGCTTGTGCCCGGCGACCACCACTTTTGGGTGCCGCCCGGCGAGCTTGCGCAGCGCCGCGAGCCATGCCTTGCGGGTCTTGGGACTGGATTCGGCCAGCCACACGTGGGTCCTCTGGAAGACGATGTCGCCCGCCACTTCCGCGCTCGCGGAGGGCACCCAGACGTAGCTGTTCGCAGGGCCCTTCGAATCGCCTTGGAGATCGCGAACCACCTGGACGACCTGCCCGTCTACCTTGAGCTTCCTGCCAGGAAGCTTTTGCGGCGGCGGCACTGCGGTCGGGATCTCGTCCTTGTAGATCGGCCCCCATTGCTTGATCTTCCCGTCGACCGTCTGCTTGAACTCTTTCAGGGCCGCCTTGGTCATGTACACAGGCACGCCGGGGAACCGCTTCCGCAGCACCGCGGTGCCGAAGTAGTGGTCCGGGTGCGCGTGGGTCACGAAGATCGCCTTGAGCTTCTTGCCGCTGGCGACGATCTTGTCAGCGACCTTCTCCGCGTCGCTGTTCCGGAACTGGGCGTCCACCAGAATCAATTCTGTCGGCCCTGAGATGAGCGTCGAAGTGACGCCCAATCCTTCCGGCGGCGCGGTGTAGACGTCCAACTGCAGGACCGGTCCGGCGGCCTCCGCGGCGCCGGCAGCGAGGCCGAGGAGCAGGCTGGCGACGACTTCCCTCTTCATGATGCCTCCATCCGCGCGCGCGTCAGTCCGTTCGGGCCGGAGACGGTGTGGCCCGCGAAATCGGAGACGGTGACGGTTGAGTGGTGCGCCCTGCTGGGATCGAACCAGCGACCCCCACCGTGTCAAGGTGGTGCTCTACCGCTGAGCTAAGGACGCAATCGGGTTGCGGGGTGTAGCAGGCGTCTTTGGGAGGGTCAAGCGCCTCGGCGGGCGAGCCAATCGAGGATGCAGGCGTCCACGCCGGAGGGCGCGACGAGCACCTCGTCAACGCCGGAGCGGCCCCGTAGCGTGGCGTCCGGGCAGGGGCGTTCCTTCACCGGGAGGGGCGTGCGCGGGACGGCGCGCACCGACTCGGCGCGGACGCGGCGCAGCGACCGGTCGCGCACGCTGCCTTGGACGACGCGAGCGGAAAAACGAGGAACCCGGTTCAGGCGCGCCGCTTCCTTGCGCGACACGGGCATGCGCAGCTCGATCGCCAGCTGGCCGCGCCAGGCGCGCAGCTCGCGGACGGCGCCTTCCGAGAGGAGGTTGCTGGTGCCGGGACGGACGACGAGCCGCACCTGGTCGGGGCTCAGCTTGCGCAGGTCTCCGCGAGAGACGGCGTCTTGTCCGAGGACCAGGACGAGGAGCGCGAGGATCACGTCCGTCCCCTCTGCGGCGGCAGGCGCATCAGCCGCACGAAGAGCCAGAGGTACTGCGCCCAGCTCACCAGCACGCACTCGGCGGCCACGATCGCGAGCGCGATGAGCAGCGGGCGCGTCGTCGCGGCGACCTCGGTCGCTCGCTGCACGAGCGCCAGCACCGTGGTCGCGGCGAGCGCCGCCGTGGAGTACTTGCCGAAGCGCGTCGGCCGCACCGTGTAGCTGTGGCCGGTGCGCTCGAGCAGCCAGATCGCGGTGAAGATGCAGACGTCGCGGAACAGGGTGACGCCGAGCAGCCACCAGGGCAACGCGTGCGACCAGCAGAGCAGGACCAGGGCGGCGAGGCCGAGCACCTTGTCGGCCACCGGGTCGAGCAATGCGCCGATGCGGGTGAACTGCTTCAGCGCGCGCGCCAGTATTCCGTCGAGCGCGTCGGTGATCATCGCCCCCACGAAGACGAACAACGCCGTCTTGCGGTCGCCGCGGAGGAAGAACCCCACGAACACGGGCACCGCGACCAGCCGGGCGCCGGTCAGGAGGTTCGGGACGTTCACTTCCCCTGCTCGTCGCGTTTCCGGTTCCAGGCCGACCAGTCGTCGTCCTTCTCGTCGGCCTCGCTGAACGGCGCCGGGAGGCCGGCCGTGCCGTCGGCGGAGATGAGGATCTGCGTCCGTTGACCGAGCTTCTTCTCCCAATTCTGCCGCGGCGCTGCTCGTCGTGGCGCGTTCTCCGCCGGTGCTTCGTTCGGCGCATTCGGCCGGACCATGACGCTTCCCGAGTACACGCGGATCAGCACGCTCAGGTCAGGATGGGCGTCGACCCGGAGAGTCGTACCGCTCACGGACGCGACCACCTTGGCCGTCGCAATCTGGAACCTTTGAGCGGCGGCGGCGACGCCGATCACCCTGACCCAGACCGTTCCGGAGAAAAGCCTGGCCGCGAACCGGCCGGACGCGGGGGCGCGCTCGAAACGCGCGACATCGAGCGCCACGCGCGTGTTGGGTCCAAGTCGCAGCGCGCTGCCGTCCGGAAGCCGCAACTCCAGACGGGAGTCTTCCGCGGTCTCGACCCAGTCGCCCTGCTTCACCACCGATCCCTGGGGCAGGCCGTGGGCGACGCCGGGGAGGTGCTCGCTGAGGTGAGGTCCGCGTCGCACCTGGGCGGTACCCTCGACGAGCGATACGGTCGTCGCCTGGCCGCGGGGCTGTGCCGCGAGCGGGGGTGCCATGCACAGCAGAGCGAAGACGGCGCCGCGCATCACTTCGCTCCCGCGTCGGCGGAGGTGCTCGAATCTGGGTTCGCCGCAGCGCGTGGCGGAGCCTTGAGGCTCCGCGCAATCTCGGGGGGAAGCTCGTCGAGAGGCACCTCGACCTGCAGCGAAATTCCGCCGTCCGAAAAGTAGTGCGTCTTCACCGGCCGCAGCGCGCGCAGCCTTCCCTGGACCTTGCTGCGCAGGGCGTTGTCGGTCTGCAGCAACTGCCCGACGGTGCCGCCGGTCTCGAGCGCCGCGCCGTTCAGCGTCTCCAGCGCATTGCGCTGCGCGAGGGCCAGCGCGGCGCGCTCGGCGGCGAGACGGGCGACCGCGATGGAGGGGGCGTTGAGGTCGGGAGCGCCCTGACCCCCCGCCTTGAGCACGCGTCGCTGCCAGTCGATCTCGCCCGTTCCGTCGGCGCGCGCGGCGAACGGCGCGAGACCCACCGACAGGCAAAGCACGATGCGAAGCACGGGCCTCCTTTATCCGTGTGCTGCCTTGCGCTTCTTCTCCACAAGCGCCTCGACGGTCTGGCCGATGCGCTGGGTCAAGATGAGCATCTCGCCCACGTCGGTCGGCGCCTGCTGCTTGTGGCCGTTGTCCAGGTAGAGCAGGTGCGAGACGCGGCCGCGGTGCAGGATGGGCACGATCATCGACGAGAGCGGCACCTTCTTGCCCAGCTGCGCGAGGAAGCGGACGTTGAGGGGCGTCTTCTGCAGCGGCCCGAGGAAGTGGCTGCGCGTCTTCACCACCAATTGGAACGCGCTCGGCGCCGAGAGGGGGATGGCCACGATCTGCGCGGCCTGTTCGAGTCCGTCGCCCAGCCCGTCCCAGCCCAGCGCCACGCCGCCCTGCACCTGGAGGAGCAGCGCGCGCTTCGCCTTGCTCCGCGAGGCGCGCAGCACGACGTGCGCGATGGCCTTGCGGTCCGAGACGCCCTCCAGGAGGCGCAGCGCTTCCTTGAACTCGAGCGGCGCATCCTCGGTCCTGGGCTGCGGCGGCGCCGGAGGTTCCTCCCAGGAGACCGGCGGAGGCGGAGGCGGAGGCGCGACTTCGGCTTCGCTGGGAAGCTCGCCGAGAATCGCGTCCTCGGGCAGAGCCTCCACGGTCTCAGCCGCCGCCGGCACGACCTGCACGGGTGGAGCGACGGCAGCCGTTCCGCGAGGCGGCGTAGGGGCGCGACCCTGGACGACGCGGTTGTAGATGTCGTTGAAGGCGGCCTCGTCGATCAGCTCGCCCCCGAGCTGCGCCGGCCCCCTCTCCTGCTTCTGCTTCTTCCGCCGCCGCTCTTCGCGACCTTCGGTCGGCACCACGCCAAAGTCGAGCGCTCGCATCTGCCGGGTGGCGCCGTAGTTCGCGCGCAAGAGCTGGAAGATGCGGAACTCCGGCGCGATCACCGGCAGGCAGGCGCGACCCAGCTTGTAGCTGAGCTGATCCATCTTCTGCAGGTGGATCTCGGTGCACAGTACCTTCAGGCGCCGCTTCTCCATCTTCCAAGGGACCATCTCGTCGCGGTCGGCGACGTGCTTGGGAAGCAGCGGGATCACTTCGTCCTGCGGCTGCAGCTCGCCCCAGGCGACCTCGCACCCGAGCTGCTTGCCGAGCGCGCGCGCCACCTGCTCCTCTTCGACCAGCTTCAGCTCGAGCAGGTTGGTCCCCAGCCGGCCGCCGTAGAGCACCTGCCAGTCGAGCGCTTCCTCGAGCCCGTCCTGCGTGAGGTGCCCCTCGCGGATGAGGATCTCGCCGATGCGCATGCGCGGCTTCTTTTCTAGCACACGCCGGCTGGCCGCTCCCGCTCCGCAATCCTCTTGCGCACTGCCCTTCGGGGAGGGAAAAGGGCGCGGGCTCTGTTGCAAGGCGCGAGATGAGAGCTTCCGTCCATCCCCTGGCAGGGCTGCTGTGCTTGAGCGCTTGCGCACATGCGCTCACTCCGGACCAGGAAGCGATGGTCCGGCGCGGAGACTGCGCGGAGCTCTTGCGCGCCGCGGACGCAGCGCGTGTGCGCGAGCAAGGCACGCTTGCTCCGAGCCTGGCGGGCGGCTGCACGCAGGAGAAGCTGAGCGCGCTCGTCGCGTCGTCGCCCGATCCCGCGCAAGCGATGCTGTGGTGCGGGCGCGCGAAGGCCGCCGCAGCGCCTGTCGCGTGCGATGCGGCGACGGTCGCCGCGTTGGCCGGCCAGCTCCGCCCGCGGCTCACCGTCGGTCCTCCCGGCCCGGGCATGTCCGCCGATCCCTCGCTCGCCGCTGCGCTCGCCGAGCTCGGGCCCGCCTACAACCTCGGCTGGCAAGCGGACGACCCCGACGTGATCGTCGGGCGGGTGTCGATCACCGTCGAGCACGCGACCAGCAGCACCGTGGCGCAGGTGGCCGACGCGGCGGGCACCAAGCAGCGCGTTCCCGCCGTGCAACACCGGTTCGTGGCGCGCGCGCAGGCGGAGGTGGAGCTCGCCGGAAAGACGCGCGTGCTTCGCGCCGTGGAAGAAGCCCGCGACCTGACCTGGGCCGCGGCGCCCAGGACGTTCGTGGCCGCCAAGTTGGATCCGCAGGTCCCTGCCGAGGCGGAGCTGAAGCGGCGCGCCGCCCTGGCCTGGGTCAAGGTCCTCGCCAAGGCGCTGGCCGCCGCGCCGCCGGAGGCGGTGGACGTGACCGACGCGCGCGGCTGCGTTGCTTACGGGCTCTCGCTCAATCTCCTTTCCGGCGATCCGCTCGCGGCTGCCAAAGGCCTCGGCGACGCGACCAAGATCGCCGCCTGCGAAAAGCTCCTCGGCGAGCCGGCCGGCGCCGGCATCCCCGTGCCCTGATGAAGAGGACTTCGATGATCGACAAACACGACTGGCGACTCACGGGCCACCAGGCCAACTACCTGCACGGGGAGCTGTTGCGGTACGCGCCCTACCGGCCGCCCCGACCGGGCTGGACGCACGACCGCTGTGAGTTCTGCTGGACCCGGTTCACGCCACAGAAGCGCGAGGGATTCGCCAGCGAAGGGTTCTACACCGAGGATCAGCGCTGGATCTGCGAGTCCTGCTACGAGGATTTCAAGGTGCTGTTCGACTGGCGGTTGGAAGGATAGTCGTTCCGAGCCTCAGCCGACGCGGGCCAGGCTGAGGCGGCCGCGCCAGCGGTTCTGGAAGGCGTCGCGCAAGGCGGCGTTCTCGGGCTTGCGCAGATCGGGATCGGACTGCACCAGCGCGAAGGCCTCCTCGCGCGCCTCCTGCAGGATGGCCTGATCGCGGGTCAGCTCGGCTACGGCGAAGTCGGGCAAGCCGCTCTGCCGGGTGCCGAGGAACTCTCCCGGCCCGCGCAGCTCGAGGTCGGCCTCGGCGATGCGGAACCCGTCGGTGGTCTCCTCCATCACCTTGAGCCGCTCGCGCGCCGCCGGCCCCCATTCCGCGCCCGAGGTTCCGGTGAGCAGCAGGCAGTGTGATTTCGCCGCGCCCCGGCCGACCCGTCCGCGCAGCTGGTGGAGCTGCGAGAGCCCGAACCGCTCGGCGTGCTCGACGAGCATGACGGTGGCGTTGGGCACGTCGACGCCCACCTCGATCACGGTGGTCGCGACCAGGATGCGATCCTCCCCTCGCACGAACCGGTCCATCGCCTCGTTGCGCTCCTGCGCGCTCTGCCGCCCGTGCACGAGCCCGATGGGCACGTCGGGGAACACGTCGACCGCGAGGCGGTCGCGCTCCTTGGTGGCCGCCTTCAGATCGGCGAGCTTCTCGCTCTCCTCGACCAGCGGCAGCACCACGTATGCCTGCCGTCCCGCCTTCAGCTCGCGGCGGACGACGTCGTAGGCGCGCTCGCGCTGCGCGTCGCGGTAGACGCGCGTCGCGATCGGAGTGCGTCCGGGCGGAAGCTCGTCGAGCACGCTCACGTCCAGATCGCCGTACAGCGTGAGCGCCAGCGTGCGAGGGATGGGCGTCGCCGTCATCACCAGCACGTCGGGCCGCGCGCCTTTCTTCATCAGGCGGGCGCGCGTCATCACCCCGAACCGGTGCTGCTCGTCGATCACCGCGAGGCCCAGCTTGTGGAAATCGGTGTCCTCTTCCGCCAGCGCGTGCGTG
>JBJMQJ010000088.1:0-5067 GCA_045802765.1 Myxococcales bacterium | reverse complement strand
CTTCGCGCCCTTCGCGGTGATCTCTTTTGCAATCCTTACGGTTGCGTGATGAGGGTGAAGCGGGGGCGGTCGCGGACCCGGTCGAGCCAGGCACGGACGCGAGGGAAGGGCGCGAGATCGAATCCGCCTTCCGGCGCGACGTGCGTGTACGCGTAGAGCGCGATGTCCGCCACGGTGAAGCGGTCGGCCGCGAAATACGGGCGACCGTCGAGGTGACGGTCCATGACCGACAGCGCCCGGGCGCCCAGGGCGCGCTTCTGCTCGAGCAACGCGCGCTTCTCGTCCGGAACGCCGATGTGCGCAACCCAGTGGCGCACCGTGGCCACGTTGGGCTCGTGGCTGTACTGCTCCCAGAACATCCACTGCAAGACCTGCGCGCGGGCCAGCCGGTCCTCGGGCAGGTAGGGCGTGCCTTCGGCCAGGTAACAAAGGATGGCGTTCGATTCGAAGAGGTGGGTGCCGTCCTCGAGCCGCAATACCGGAATGCGGCCCTCCGGGTTCTTCGCCAGGAACTCGGGCGTGCGCGACTCGCCGCGCACGATGTCCACCTCGACGCGCTCGAACGGCATCCCGAGCAGCCGGAGCGTGAGGCGGACCTTGTAGCCGTTCCCGGACGTCAGGTGGTCGTAGAGTCGAAGCATCGGAACCTCCCTGAAGCAGCGTCGCCGCCCTGCTCGCGCCGCGCAAGCGATGCCTTCTCGCGCCCGGCATGAGAAAATCTCATCCGTGGAGCTCCCTTCGCTGAATGCGCTGCGCGCTTTCGAGGCGGCGGCACGCCACCTGAGCCTGACGCTCGCCGGCCGCGAGCTGCACGTCACCCAGTCGGCCGTCAGCCACCAGGTGCAGAACCTCGAGGACGAGCTGGGCGTCGAGCTGTTCCGCCGCCTGCCGCGCTCCTTGCGCCTTACGCCTGCGGGCGAAACGCTGGCAGCGGCGGCGCGCGAGGCGTTCGGCCGCATCGAGGAAGCGGCCCGCGCCGTGGACCGCCGCCCGGCGCGCTTATGCGTCAGCGTGTTGCCCTCGTTCGCCGCGCGCTGGCTCCTTCCGCGGCTGAAGCGCTTCCGCGGAACCTGGCCCAGGCTCGAGCTGCGCATCCACGCCTCGCGCGAGCCCTGCGACTTCGCGCGCGACGGCGTGGACGTGGCGATCCGCTACGGCCGCGGCGGCTTCCGGGGACTGCGCAGCGAGGAGCTGTTCTCCGAGGAGATCTTCCCGGTCTGCAGCCCGCGCACCGCGCGCTCGCTGCGGTCGCCCGCCGATTTGCGCCGCCACGTCCTGCTGCACGACGAGGTGCGCGCGGCGCACGGGGGATGGGCGGAGTGGCTGCGGGCGGCCGGCGCCGCGGGAATCGATGCCCACCGCGGGACCATCTTCAGCGATGCGCACCTCATGCTGCAGGCCGCGGCGGACGGCCAAGGCGTGGCGCTCGCGCGAAGCGCGCTGGCCGCCGGCGATCTCGCCGTCGGGCGGCTCGTCCGGCCGTTCGAGTGCGCCGTGGCCGCGCGCTACCGGTACTACCTGGTGTATCCGCCGGCGCACGCGCAGCGTCCCGAGGTGCGGGCGTTTCGCGACTTCCTCGCCGTCGAGGTGGCGCGTCAGGCGCGCAGCCCGAGGAAGCCCATCAGGTCGAACGGCTCCTCGGCGGTCCGCGGGCTTCCCTGACCGCGCCAGGAGCGCGAGCGCCCGCAATTCATGCAGTAGACGAGGTCCCGGCCACCGATGCCCTGGCCGCCCTTGAGCGACCAGGCCTCCTCCGCGTACTCGTCGCACTTCTCGCAGATCTGCACGCGGTCCGCCGGCTTGAACCCGCGCTCCTTGAGCTTCTTGCGCACCGCCGCCGCATGCTCGATCCACGGCGGCAACGGCGGCTTCTTCCCCATCCCCTGACGATATCATGCGGCGAAAGGATCACCGCGAAGAGCACGAAGAGCGCGAAGTTGTTTTTGGGGAACCTTCTTCGCGCGCTCCGCGCTCTTCGCGGTGATCTCTTTGAACTCAGCGGTCTGGCGGGGGGGAGCGGGAGATCCGTTCCTCGCGGGCCAATACGAAGGCGCCCTTGCCGCGGTCGTAGGAATAGGTGCTGACCGTGAGGCTCGAGTCCTCGTCGCCGTCCGGCTCGCGGATGCGGACCCGGCCTTGCTCGAAGTCCACCTGCGCCCGGAAGAGGTCGCGCTTGTTGAGCAGGTCGACGAGCTTCCCGGCGCGGACGGTCTTCACCAGCACCTCGCTCGCGGTTCGCCCGCAGGTCTCGCAGGAGAGCTCCACCTCGACGTCGGGCGCCCCGTCCCCGGTGATGTCGCGCGTGTCCACCCGCGAAATGCGCTCGCTCTCCTCGTCCTCGTCCCCCGCCACCCGCTCCCAGATCGCGCGCCAGCGGCGGGGCCGCTGCGCGGTGGCCGGCTCCAGCTTCCACAGCCCGACGTAGCCGCGCTGCGTGGCCCAGGCCGGACCCGCTTCGCCGGACGCCTCCTGGCCGGGCGAAAGCGAGGTGCCCCACACGACGGCGTGCGGCTGGCCGTCCCACTCCACCCGGCGGACGAGCTTCAGCCGCACGCCCGGGAACGGCCTTGGATGCAGCCCTGCCAGATCGGCCGGGAGCGGCGCCTGCCGCCGCTCGAGCACGACCGCGATTGCGCGCGAGGGCTGCGCAAGCGCGCCCTGCGCCTCGACCGTCGCGCGGTGCTCGGCGTCCTCCCACTGCAGGGTGAACAGCTTCTGGTCCTTCTCGCGCCGCAGCTGCTCGAGGACCGGAGCGCCCCAGCCTCGCGTCAGCTGCCATTCGAGGTCGGTGAGCGCCGGCGCGAGCTGCGGATCGAAGACGAGCCGCAGCGCCACGATCTCGCCGCCTGGCTTCGAGTCCTCCCAGGCGATCTGCACGCGCGCGATCCGGTCGGGATCGCGCGGCACCGCGCAGTCGGCGTGCCCCGACGGGGGCGCCAGCGCGTCGGCGCATTCCTTCAGATCGGGAAGCCGGCCGAGCTGCTCCTTGGACTGGTCGAGCTCGAAGCGCCCGAACTGGCGCGGCCCCACGGGCGGCGGAAGCTGCGGAGCGGGCGCCGGCGCGCCGTTCACGCGCGGGACGGCGCCGCCTCCCGGAGGGGCCGCGCGGCCGGGCGGCGCCGCTGGCGGCGACTGCTGTGCCCTGGGCGCCCGCGCGGGCGGCGGCGCCTGCAAGGCCAGCAGGATGGCGAAGGCCGCGATCATCCGGTCGTGGCGACTCCGTTCGTTTCGAACATCGTAGCGCCGCCCGAACGGCGGCGCCTAGGCCTCGGGTGCGATCGTCACCTTGAGCTTCGCCGACACTTCGGGGTGGAGCTTCACCTCGACCTCGTGGGTGCCCACCGCCTTGAGCGGCTCGGGGAGGTGGATCTGCTTGCGGTCCACCTCGTATCCCTGCGCGGCGAGCTGCTCGTGGATGTCCTTGCTGGTCACCGAGCCGAACAGCTTGTCCTGCTCGCCCACCTTGCGCGCGAACTTCAGCTCCAGCGACGAGAGCTTCTTCGCCTGCGCATCCATGTTCGACCTGTGCTTGGACGCGCGCGACAAGATGCCCGCCTTCTCGTGCTCGAGCTGCCGGATGTTCTTCGCGGTCGCCGCCACCGCCATCCCGCGCGGGAGGAGGTAGTTGCGGCCGTACCCGGGCTTCACTTCGACCAGCGCGCCGGCCTTGCCCAGGTTCTCCAGGTCCTTGGTAAGGATGATCTTCATGTGCGCGCTCCCTACTGGTGCTGCATCACGGTGTAGGGAAGCAGCGCGAGATTGCGGCTGCGCTTGATGGCGGTGGCCACCTCGCGCTGGTGCCGGGCGCAGTTCCCCGAGATGCGGCGAGGCACGATCTTCCCCCGCTCGGTGACGAAGTACTTGAGCTCGGCCGCGTTCTTGTAGTCCACCTTGAGGCTCTTGTCGGCGCAGTACCGGCACACCTTGCGCCGGCCGAATCCGCGCCCGCCTCCGCGCTCCTCGCCCATCCCGCCGCCGCGGTCGCGCCCGTCGCGCGAGCCGCCCGACCGGCCGCCCCTGTCGTCCTTCTTGAATCCGTTTCCGTCCATGTCCGTCTCCTCGTGGGATCGATCCGGTGGGGGACACCATCAAAACATGGTGTCCGCTCCTTACTCTGGTTCGGCTTCGGGGCCGATCTCCGCTTCCGCCTCCGGCCGCTCGCGGCCGAAGCTGCGCTCCTCGCCGAACGGCTCCGGCTCGCGCGCCGCGCGCTCCGGGACCTCGGGATCTCCGGGCAGCTTCACGTCCGGCTCGACCTGCCGGGTGGCCGGGTCGACGTCGTCGGCCAGCTTCACCGACTGGTACTTCAGGACGTCGTCGGTCATGCGCAGGTTGCGCTCGAACTCCGCCACCATGTGCGTGTTCCCCAGGTAGACGAACCGGACGTAGACGGCGCGGAGGTGCTTCTTCACCTCGTAGGCGACCTTCTTCTTCCCCCAGTTCTCCACCTTGATGACCTTGCCGCCTTCGCGCTGCACGATGCCGCGCAGGCGTTCCACGATCTTGTCGACCAGGTCCTCGGCCAGGTCGGGCCGCAGGAGGAAGATCGTCTCGTACTCGCGGAGCTTGGTTCCCGGAGCGGGCTGCGCCGGGCCGCCGCCTGCGTGCGTCTCTGCTTGCTGCATGTCCATTACCTCTTGGGTTTGCCGGAGGTCTTGACCCCGGCGAGGTCCACGTTCTCCTGCACGACTTCCTTCTCGCCGCCGGCCGCCTTCGGCCGCCGGTTGAACCGGTTCATCGCCGCCGCCGTCCCTTCGAGGAGCGCCATCGCCGCCGCATCGGCCGCCACCGGCAACACCTCCCCGATCACCTTCTCCTCCTCCTCCGCGAACCTCGCCAGCACGAAGTCCGCCGGGTCCCACCCCTGCGGCGGCCGCCCGATCCCGAACCGGACGCGCACGAAGTCCGGCCCCAGGTGCTGCCTCAGGCTCTTCAGCCCGTTGTGCCCGCCGTCGCCGCCGCCCACCTTCACCTGCACCCGGGAAAGCGTCAGGTCCAGATCGTCGTGCGCCACCACCACGTCCCCCGGATCGATCTTCCAGAACCGCGCCGCGTGCCCCACCGACT
>JBJMQJ010000087.1:0-5874 GCA_045802765.1 Myxococcales bacterium | reverse complement strand
TACGGAACTCCGGTATTTGCACGAGATCCGGGGACACCATACGGAACTCCGGTATTGCGTATGGTGTCCCCGGATCTCCCGGATCTCCCGGATCTCCCGGATCTCCTCCCCGGATCTCCAGCCGCTGCTCAGCGCGCTGTGGGCGGCGCTGCTCCTCGGCGAATCGATTGCGCCGCGCGCCTGGCTCGCGGCGCTCCTGGTCCTCGGCAGCGTCGCGCTTTCCCGCTGGTCGCAGGTGCAGCTGCGCTCTCCTTGACAGCCCGGACCCCGGGCGCTACTTCCAGCCGCCTTTCTGCAGGCGGAGGACCTGGTGGCCCAGTACGACGTGGCGATCATCGGAGCAGGACCGGGCGGTTACGTCGCGTCCATCCGCGCCGGGCAGCTGGGCCTCAAGACCGTCTGCATCGAGAAGGACCCGCGGCTGGGCGGCACCTGCACCCTGCGCGGCTGCATCCCCACCAAGGCCATCCTGCACACCGCCGAGCTGTACGAGAACGCGCAGGAGTCCGGCGACGAGGGCGTCAAGGTGTCGGGCGTCGAGCTCGACATGGCGGGCGTCGTCAAGCACAAGGAATCGGTCGTCTCCAAGAGCTCGAAGGGCGTCGAGTTCCTCTTCCGCAAGAACAAGGTCGATCGCGTGCACGGCCATGCGCGGATCGCGGGGCCCGGGCGCATCGCGGTCTCCGGCGGGTCGTCCGGCGATCAGATGGTCGAGGCGAAGCACGTCATCCTCGCCTCGGGGTCCGCGCCGCGGCTCATCCCCGGCCTCGAGGTGGACGGCAAGCGGATCCTCACCTCCGACGAGCTGTTGGAGAACACCACCGTCCCCAAGCGGCTCATCGTCCTCGGCGCCGGGGCGGTCGGCGTCGAGTTCGCCAGCGTCTACGAGCGATTCGGCAGCCAGGTGACGATCGTGGAGATGCTTCCGCACCTGCTCCCGCTCGAGGACGAGGACATCTCCACCGAGTTCGAGAAGTCGATGCGCCGACGCAAGGTGAAGTTCCTCACCTCGGCCAAGGTGGAGAAGGTGGACGTCGCGGGCGAGGTGGTGAAGTGCACGGTCACCACGCAGAAAGGCACCGAGGTGCTCGAGGCCGAGATGTTCCTTTGCGCGGTGGGCCGCCGGCCCGTCAGCGAGAACCTCGATCTGGAGAAGCTTCCCAACGTGAAGCTGGAGCGCGGCTACGTGGTGGTGGACCCGAGGACGCTGCTCGCCGGCGAGCCGTGGCTGTCCGCGATCGGCGACGTGGTCGCGCTCCCCGGCCGCGCGCATCCGCAGCTCGCTCACCTCGCCTTCGTGGAAGGCGAGTTCGTCGCGGATCGCCTGGCGGGGCACGACCCGAAGCCGGTGGACTACGACCGCGTCCCGGGGGCGACCTATTCCGAGCCCGAGGTCGCCTCGGTGGGCCTCACCGAGAAGGCGGCGCGGGAGCGCGGCTACAAGGTGAAGACGGGGGTGTTCCCGATGTCCGCGAACGGGAAGGCGCGCATCCTCGGCGCGGCCGAAGGGATGGTGAAAGTCGTCGGGGAGGAGAAATACGACGAGGTGCTCGGCGTCCACATCGTGGGTCCGCGGGCGACGGAGATGATCGCGGAGGCGTGCTCGCTCCTGCGGCTGGAGTCGACCAGCGAGGAGATGGCGCGCGTCATCCGACCGCATCCGACGCTCACCGAGGCGATGACGGAGGCCGCCATGGCAGTGCGCGGGAAGCCGCTGCACATCTGAGGAGCGGCTGACGGCTTGCGGCTCGCGGTGGGGCTGGCGCCCCCTTGCCCCCCGCACGGACTGTCCTGCGCCTTTCCGCAAGCCGTCAGCCCGCAAGCCGCGTGGTTGCGGGCACTTGCGCCGTGCTTGAAACCGGTGTGGAGTATCGGCCACCTCCGGCAGGGAATGCGTCGGGCGTTCCCCTGTTGACCTGCCGGAACCCCGGAGGGCCCATGTACACGTCGACCGGCTCCGAGGCCCGAGAGTGGCGTCGTTGCTCGCTGCTGGCGCTCGCCGTGCTCTTGTTTTCCGTCGCGGGCGAGGCGGTGGTGAGCGCACACGAGGAGGACGGCGCGCCGCGCAAGGCCGGCAACTGGCGCTGCGTGATGGACGCGCCGGCCCGCTCGTGGAGCTTGCTGAACTACTTCGTCGCGCCGCTCTCCCGCTGAGGCGGCGGGGGCTCGCGCTCCCGCGTCGTTTCGGTTATGTACGGCCCGCTCATGGCGGGCCTGATCCAGATCGGGAGCGCGTCGAGCGGCGCCTGCGCCCCGCGCGCCCGCTCGCGCGAGCCCAAACCCGAGTGGCTCAAGGTGCGCATGCCGGGCGGCGGCCGGTACGAGCACGTCAAGCGGACCCTGCGCGAGCTGAACCTGCACACCGTCTGCGAGGAGGCGAGCTGCCCCAACGTCGGCGAGTGCTGGGGCGGCGGCACCGCCACGGTGATGCTCATGGGCGACGTCTGTACGCGCGGGTGCCGCTTCTGCGACGTGTCCTCGGGAACCCCCGCCGCGCTCGACCCGCTCGAGCCGCGTCACCTCGCGGAGGCGGTGGGCCGGCTCGGCCTCGACTATCTGGTGGTCACCAGCGTGAACCGCGACGAGTTGCCCGACGGCGGGGCGTCGCATTTCGCCCAGGCCATCGTCGAGCTGCGCCGCGCCGCGCCGCGCACGCTTGTCGAAGTGCTCACGCCCGACTTCCAGGGCGACGCGGCGGCGCTGGACATGATCGTCGACGCGCAGCCCACCGTGGCCGCGCACAACGTGGAAACTGTCGAGCGGCTCACGCCGCGCGTGCGCGATCGCCGCGCCACGTACCGGCAGTCCCTCGAGGTGCTGGCGCACTACAAGCGCGGGGGAATGCGGACCAAGTCGTCCATCATGCTCGGCCTCGGCGAGCGCCGGGACGAGGTGCTGCGGGCGATGAGGGACCTGCGGTCGGTCGGCTGCGACATCCTCACCCTCGGACAGTACCTGCGCCCGAGCGAGAAGCACCTGCCCATCGAGGAGTACGTCCGGCCCGAGGTGTTCCGGGACCTGGAGCAGGAGGGGCTCTCGCTCGGCTTCAAGTTCGTTGCCGCGGGTCCCCTGGTCCGGTCCTCCTACAAGGCCGGCGAGTTCTTCGTGCAGCGCTGGGTCGATGAAGACCGGAAGGTCGCGTCGCGATAACCTCGAAGCCGCGAGCCGCAAGCCGCAAGCCGGGTCCGAGCGATGCCAGATTGGAACCTGATCCAGGCCGTCAACGATGCGCTTCGCTTGGAGATGCGCCGGGATCCGCGCGTGGTGGTGCTCGGCGAGGACGTGGGGAAGTTCGGCGGCGTCTTCCGGGCGACCGCCGGGCTGTACGAAGAGTTCGGGCCCGAGCGCGTCATCGACACTCCGCTCGCCGAGGCCGGCATCGTCGGCGCCGCGATCGGCATGGCGATGTACGGTCTGCGCCCGGTGCCCGAGATCCAGTTCAGCGACTTCATCTATCCGGCGTTCGATCAGATCGTGAACGAGCTCGGCAAGCTCCGCTACCGCTCGGGCGGTCAGTACCCGGCGCCGGTGGTGATCCGCACGCCGGTCGGCGGGGGGATCAAAGGCGGCCACTACCACTCCCAGTCCCCCGAGGCGTTGTTCATCCATGCCGGCGGGCTGCAGGTCGTCTGTCCGAGCAATCCGGTGGACGCGAAGGGGCTGCTCCTTTCGGCGATCCGCGGCAACGATCCGGTGCTGTTCATGGAGCCGAAGCGCGTCTACCGCGCTTCCCGCGGCGACGTCCCCGAGGGCGACTACACGGTGCCCATCGGCGCGGCGCGCGTGGTGCGCGAGGGAGCCGGCGTGACCGTGCTCGCCTGGGGCGCCATGCTGCACGAAGCCGAATTGGCCTGCGCGCAGGCCGCCGAGCAGGGCGGTCTCGACCCGGAGCTCATCGACCTGCGCACGCTCTGGCCGCTCGACGTCGAAACCATCACGCGCAGCGTGCGCAAGACGGGGCGCTGCGCCATCGTGCAGGAAGCGCCGCGCACCGGAGGGTTCGCGGCCGAGATCTCGGCGCTGGTGCAGGAGCGATGCTTCACCTCGCTGGAAGCGCCCGTCCTGCGCATCACCGGCTGGGACACGCCGTTTCCGTACACGCTCGAGAACGATTACCTGCCGCTCGCTCCGCGCATCCTGAAGGGACTGCGCGGCCTTTTGGCATACCAGCCCTGAGGAGGCCGTCCATGGCGCAGTTCGAGTTCAAGCTGCCCGATATCGGCGAGGGCGTGGTCGAAGGCGAGATCGTCAAGTGGCTGGTCAAGCCGGGGGACGACATCGGCGAGGACCAACCGCTCGTCGAGGTGATGACCGACAAGGCGACGGTGACCATCCCCAGCCCGCGCAAGGGGAAGGTGCTGCAGACGGTGGGCAAGGAAGGGGACACCGCCAAGGTGCACCAGACCCTCGTCGTGCTGGAGGTGGACGGCGCCGGAGCCGACGTCGGCGAGGCGCACGCGCCGCCGACGGCGCAGTCCGCGCCTCCGCTCCCGCCGCAGCACGCGGGTAGCCCCGCCCCGCTCTCGACGGCCCCAGGGCCGGCCCGCGCGGAGGCGCCGCCGCCAAGGCCGCAGCCGCGCGGCGGCGGAGTCGACGCTCCGCAGGCGATGTCGAGCGGATTTCCCTCGTACGGACAAGCTCCCGCGGCGCACGGTGGGTCGGGCAACGGCGAGCAGCGCGGGAAGGTGCTGGCCACGCCGGTGACGCGGAAGATGGCGCGGGACATGGGCGTCGACCTGGGCAGCGTGCAAGGCACGGGACCGCTCGGGCGGGTGATGAAGACCGACGTGCTCGCCTACCTCGAGCAGCAGAGGAACCCTCCGGAGCAGAGGCAGCAGCGGGAGCCGTCGCGCCCGCAGCCGCGGCCTTCGGGCGGCGAGGAGCGGATCCCGCTCCGCGGCCTGCGCAAGCGCATCGCCGAGTCGATGGTGAAGAGCAAGTCGACGGCGCCGCACTTCACCTTCGTCGAGGAGACGGATACCCGCGCACTGACGTCCTTGCGCGCGCGGCTCAACGAACGGTTGGCGGCGCGGGGGGAGGCGAAGCTGAGCTACCTGCCGTTCATCGCCAAGGCGCTGGTGGCGGCCTTCCGCAAGTTCCCTCATTTGAACGCCGTCATGGACGAGGCGAGGCAGGAGCTGGTGGTGAAGAACGACGTGAACCTCGGCTTCGGCGCGGCCACCGAGCAGGGACTCACCGTCTTCGTGGTCAAGAACGTCGAGAGCCTGACCGTGCGGGAGATCGGCGCCGAGATCGACCGGCTGGCGAAGGCGGCGCGCGAGCAGAGGCTCGCCATCCACGAGCTGCAGGGCGGGACGTTCACCGTCACCTCGCTGGGCAAGGACGGCGGGATGCTCGCCACGCCCATCATCCATCATCCCGAGGTGGCGATCCTCGGCGTGCACAAGATCAAGAAGACCCCCGTGGTCGTGGAGGACGAGGACGGCCGGGAGCGGATCGAGATCGGCGAGCGCATGAACCTGTCCTGCTCGTTCGACCACCGGGTGATCGACGGCCACGTCGGCGCCGCATTCCTCTACGAGGTCATCGGCGAGCTGGAGGCCCCCGAGCTCCTCCTGATGGATGCGTGACCCGATGATGCAGCCCGCCGAAACGCTGACCGATCCGCGCGTGCGGCCCTCGCCCGAGCTGCTGCTGCGGCTGTATCGCGAGATGGTCCGCCTGCGGACGCTCGACGAACGCATGATGACCTTGCAGCGCCAGGGCCGGGTCGGGTTCTACGGCGCCTGCACGGGGCAGGAAGCGGCCACGCTCGCCTCGGCGATTGCGCTGGAGCCCTCCGACTGGATCTTCCCCGCCCTGCGCGAGGGCGGCGCGATGCTTTTGCGCGGGTTCCCGCTCGTCCCGTACCTT
>JBJMQJ010000086.1:0-23301 GCA_045802765.1 Myxococcales bacterium | reverse complement strand
CCTCGACAAGGGCCGCATCACCATCGGTGCGCTGAGCGTCGGCCTGGGCCGCGGCGCGCTGGAGGAGTCGATTGCATACTCCAAGGAGCGCAAGGCGTTCGGCAAGCCCATCGCCGACTTCCAGGCGCTGCGCTGGATGATGGCCGACATGGCCACCGAGCTGGACGCCGCGCGTCTCTTGGTGCATCGCGCGGCGTTGCTCTGCGACGCCGGGAGGCCCTACACGACCGAGGCTTCGATGGGCAAGCTCTTCGCCAGCGAGGCCGCCTGCCGCGCCGCCGCCCAGGGCGTGCAGATCCACGGCGGGTACGGCTTCACCCGGGAGTTCCTGGTGGAGCGCATCTATCGCGACGTCAAGCTCTGCACGATCGGCGAGGGGACCAGCGAGATCCAGCGGCTGGTGATCGCCCGCGACTTGCTCAAGGCCTGATGGGCGCGCTCGCGGACCGGGTGCTGCAGGGCGATGTCCGGGCCGCCGCGCGTCTGATGCGCCTCATCGACGACGCCCAACCCGCGGCGGAAGGCGAGCTGCGCGCCCTCTTTCCCTCGACGGGACGGGCGCAGCTCATCGGCATCACCGGCAACCCGGGCGCGGGAAAGAGCACGCTCGTCGATCGGCTGATCGCGCACCTGCGCGGGATGGGGAAGACCGTCGGCGTCGTCGCCGTCGATCCGACCAGCCCCTTCACCGGCGGGGCGATCCTGGGCGATCGCATCCGCATGCAGGACCATGCGCTCGACGCGGGGGTCTTCATCCGCTCGCTCGCGACCCGCGGACAGCTCGGCGGCCTCTCGCGCGCCACCGGCGACTGCGTCCGCGTCCTCGACGCGATGGGCAAGGACGTGGTCATCGTCGAGACGGTGGGCGTCGGCCAGGACGAGGTGGAGGTCTGCCGCCTGGCGCACACCACCGTCGTCGTGGTCGTGCCCGGGCTGGGCGACGACATCCAGGCGATCAAGGCAGGCATCCTCGAGGTGGCCGACCTGTTCTGCGTGAACAAGGCCGACCGGGAGGGCGCGGACCGCACCGTCCGCGATCTGCGCCAGATGCTGGAGCTGTCGGCCACCGAGCGCGAGGTGGCGATCGTCAAGTGCGTCGCCTCGCAGGGAGAGGGCATCGTCGAGCTGTGGGGCGCGATCGAGGCGCACTACCGCTTCCTGCAGGGCGGGCCCGGGCTGCTGCAGCGCGAGACGCAGCGCGCGCGGTACGAGCTGATCGAGATCCTGCGCGATCGCATGCTGCGCGCCGCGCTCTAGCGGCTGATGGCGCAGGGAGCGCACCTGGACGAGCTGGCCGCGCGCATCGCGCGGCGCGACCTCGACCCGTACACCGTGGCGGACGAAGCGGCCCGGGGATAGGCTCGCGCGATGCCCGAGCTGACCGACGGCGAGCGAGTGGCGCTGCTCACGGTGCGGCTCGGCCTGCCGGAGGGCGCGCTGCGGCAAGAGGTGGCCCTCGAGGCGCTGCGCCACGGCAGCTTCGTGCACGAGCGCCGGCTGGCCGGCGAGCTGATGGAGTCGAACGAGCGGCTCGAGTTCCTCGGCGACGCCGTCCTGGGTCTGGCCGTCTCCATGCGCTGCTTCGAGCGGCAGCCGCTCTCGGCGGAGGGCGACCTCACCCGGCTGCGCGCCAGCATCGTCAAGGCGGAGTCGCTGGCGCAGGTGGCGCGCGAGCTGGGCCTGGGCGAGCTGTTGCTCCTGGGGAAGGGCGAGGAGCGCACCGGCGGGCGCGAGAAGCAGAGCCTGCTCGCCGATGCGCTCGAGGCGGTGGTGGCCGCCGTGTACCTCTCCCGGGGCTTGCAGACCGCGCTGGAGGTGCTGGACCGGCTGCTGGCGCCGCTGTTCGACGCGGCCACCTCGGGCCTGCTCGGACGGGACTACAAGACGGAGCTGCAGGAGAAGCTGCAGGGCACGCACCGCGCCGGGCCCGTCTACCAGGTGCTCGATGCTCCGGGTCCGCAGCACGCGCGGACGTTCGAGGTCGAGGTGCAATTCCAGGGCGCCGCGTTGGGCCGCGGATCGGGCCGGACCAAGAAGGAAGCGGAGCAGGCCGCCGCCAAGGCCGCGCTGGATGCCGGGCTCCCGCGGGGATCGGCCTGATTTTCCCCGCTTGTCGGTTCCGCGCGGCTTGGGTAGTCTGCCGCGCCCTTGCTGGAGCGGACGAAACGCATGCGAACCATCCTGCCCTTCCTCGCCGTGTTGGCCCTCGGCGGTTGCAAAGACGCCGCGAGCGCCGAAACCAAGGCCCCGCAGAAGAAGCAGCCCGCCGCCGCGAAGCCGGCGGGCCAACCCGAAGGAAAAGCACAGGACACGATCATGGCCGATCCGAGCACCGGGATTCCGCAGGGCAAGGGCGACCTGTACGCCATCTTCCAGACCAGCCAGGGGAACATCACCGTCCGCCTCCTGGAGAAGGATGCCCCCGAGACGGTCGCGAACTTCGTCGCGCTCGCGACCGGCGCCAAGGAATGGACCGACCCGCGTACGCGCGCAAAGAGCCACGCCAAGCTGTACGACGGCACGGTCTTCCACCGCGTGATCCCCAACTTCATGATCCAGGGTGGCGACCCGCTGGGGACCGGCACCGGAGATCCCGGCTATCGCTTCAAGGACGAGCTCGGGAGCGGCCGCCGCTTCGACAAGCCGGGGCTTTTGGCCATGGCCAACGCGGGACCGAACACGAACGGCTCGCAGTTCTTCATCACCGAGGTCCCGACGCCGCACCTCAACAACCGGCACACCATCTTCGGCGAGGTGGTGAAGGGGTTCGAGCTGGTCCCCAAGATCGCGCGCGCCGGAAACGGGCAGGTCACGCTGCAGCACGTCGAGATCGTCCGCAGCGAGAAGGCGCCCTGAGTTGGCGAAGGCCGCGCCGCCGGGACCGCACCGGGCGGGCTTCGCGGCCATCGTGGGCCGCCCGAACGTCGGCAAGAGCACGCTGCTCAACCGGCTGCTCGGGCAGAAGGTGGCGATCGTCTCTCCCAAGCCGCAGACGACGCGGTCGCGCATCCTGGGCGTGGTCACCCGGCCCGGAGCCCAGGTCGCTCTGCTCGACACGCCGGGCCTGCATTCCGCGCGCGGCGGCCTGAACGCCCGCATGGTGCAGCAGGCGCTGCAGACCCTGGGCGACGCCGATGCCGCGCTGTTCCTCATCGAGGCGGGGAGCCCGGCGATCGACGCGGCCACGCGCAGGGCGCTCGATCAGGTGAAGGCCGCGAGCAAGCCCACGCTGCTCGTCGTCAACAAGATCGACGCGCTCCCGCGGGCGCAGCTCCTGCCCCTGATCGATCGCTGGCGGCGCGAGCACGAGTGGACCGAGGTGTATCCGCTCTCGGCCTTGACGGGCGAGAACGTCGACGGGCTGCTCGACGCGCTGGCGCGCCACCTGCCGGAGGGGCCGCCGCTTTTCCCGGCGGACGTCTGGACCGACGTGCCGGAGCGCGAGCTTTCGGCCGAGCTCGTCCGGGAGCAGATCCTGCATCAGACCGAGCAGGAGGTCCCCTACAGCGCGGCGGTGGTGGTCGAGGAGTTCGACGAGTCCGAGCGCGAGGTCGGTCCGCGCGGCCTGACGCGCATCTCGGCGATCGTGCTGGTCGAGCGGGAGAGCCAGAAGGCGATCCTCATCGGCCGCGGCGGCGCCAGGCTCAAGCAGATCGGCACCCGGGCGCGGGAGCAGATCGAGAAGCTCCTCGGTTGCAAGGTGTTCCTCCAGCTGCACGTCAAGGTCGAGAAGGACTGGACCCAGACCTCGCGCGGGCTGCGGCGCGCCGGTTATCCGGAGGGGCGATGACCACGCGCATCGGCCTGCTGCTCTTCCCACGGCTCACGCAGTTGGATCTCACCGGACCGTACGAGGTGTTCGCGCGCCTCGCCGACGCGCAGGTGCTGCTCGTCGGGCTCGGCGAGGTGCGCAGCGATACGGGGCTGCGGCTGCAACCGGACGTGGGCTACGGGGATGCGCCGCAGCTCGACGTCATCTGCGTGCCGGGGGGCCCCGGCGTCAACGACGCAATGGAAGACGAGGCGCTGCTCCGATTCCTCCGCGCGCAGGCGGAAAGCGCGGCCTGGGTCACTTCGGTCTGCACCGGAGCGCTGGTGCTGGGCGCCGCGGGCCTCTTGCGCGGTTACCGCGCGACCACGCATTGGCTCAGCCTGGACCTCTTGACGCCCTTCGGCGCCACGCCTGTCCGGGAACGGGTGGTGATCGATCGCAACCGGGCGACCGGCGGCGGCGTCACCGCCGGCATCGACTTCGGCCTCCGCCTCGCCTCCGAGCTCCGCGGCGAGAAGGTCGCCCAGGCCATCCAGCTCCTGATGGAGTACGACCCGGCCCCCCCATTCCAGGCTGGCTCGCCCCGCCTCGCCGATCCCGCGCTGGTCGAATCCGTCTCGGCGGCCCGGCGCGGGCTCAACGACGAGCGCCGCCGTGTCGTAGAGCGCGCCGCCGGCAAACTCGATCTGGGCTGACGATTCCCGCGCCTACTGCGAACCGGCGCCGGGCCCCCGGGGGGACGGGCGCGCCTCAGGCACGCACCCGCGGAAGGGCGGGAGATGCTCCGTGCCGGAGGGGCGGGTGGGTGAAATCGGCTCGCCCGTCCCCCCGGGCGCCCGTCGCCTATCGGCAGGTCTGCCGTCCCCTTCGCCTGCTCCGGACAAAAATGAGGGGAACTGCAGCAGGTCCAGGCGTCCCGACTTCCCGATTGCGCGGCCTCGGACCGCGGCGACAGATTTACGCCGGACCCACCCCGGACCCGCCGCCGGGCATGATCGCTGGATCGCGGTGATCAGAAGTCGATGCTGGCCGAAACGATGCCGACCGCGGCCGTCGTATCGGTGCGCTTCGGCTGCGCGACGCCGACCAGGCCCTGCACCTGGAAGTTGTGGAACAGCGTGCTCACGTCGCGGGCGACGATCCACGAGACCGCGGGTCCGGCGGTGAGGTCGTAGTCGCGGCCCGTCCTGGCGGGAGTGCCGAGCGGGGCCGGGCCCTCGTCCTCGATCTCCGCCTGCAGCCGCCCGTCGAGCCCGGCGCGCAGGTCATCGCTGAAGCGATACCCGGCGAACGCCTTGCCCTCCACGTCCTTCCCGTTCTCGCCCCCGGTCTCCACACCGAAGACGCCGTTCAGCACCAGCTCCACGTTGCCGAAGCGGCGGCCGGCCAGCAGCATGAACTCGACTTCGCCCCGATCGGGGTGGAACCCGACGGTCTTGAACCGCGCGCCGGCCGAGAGGTCGACGCCCGTGATCGACTGAGCGAGGATCTGGTAGCGGACGCGCGCAGAAGGGCCGTTCGCTCCGACCTGCCAGTACATGCCGACGTCGCCGGCCAGGTTCTCGACCGGCGTCCACATGATGGTGCCGGTGACGTTCGCTTGTCCCTGGGTGCCGTTGACGCCGCCCTCGTCGCTGGTGCCGGTCGTGATCCCGCTGATGCGCACGGTCCCCTTCTTCGGCACGGCGGGCGCCTCGCTGAGCAGGCTGTCGCGGTCGATCCCCGCCGCGTGGGCACCCAGCGCGGCGCAGAGGGCGAGGATGGCAATCGAAGCGCGCATCGTGGTTCTCCCGGCGGACGAGGCCTGCCGTGCAGCGGGGGCGCAGCGTGGCGTAGGAGCCCGGCCCCGTCAAGCGCGGGGGCCCGCCCACGCCCTGAGTGAACGATTCCCCGGACGCCGCGCCTCGACCCCGATTGAATTGACGCGCCAGGGTGCCTCTGACATACCCCTCCGGCCGTGCTGAAGCGCTATTTCATCCACACCTTCGGCTGCCAGATGAACGAGCACGATTCCGCCCGGATGGGCGAGTCCCTCCTCCGGGCCGGCTGGCTCCCGGCGGACGCGGCGGAACGCGCGGATCTGGTCCTGCTCAATACCTGCGCCATCCGGGAGAAAGCGGAGGACAAGCTCTACTCGGCGCTCGGCCGCTACCGGATGCTCAAAGCGCAGCGCGGCGCCCGCATCGGCGTTGCGGGCTGCGTCGCGCAGCAGGAGAAGGAAGGGCTCCTCCAGCGCGCGCCGTACGTGGATTTCGTGCTCGGCCCCGACCAGATCGCGCGCATCGCCGACCTGGCGGAGCGGGGCGGCGTGGAGACCGGCTGGGTCGCCACCGAGGAATATGTGTTCCCCCGGGCCGACCCCGACGGCGCCCGCGGCAAGGCCACCGCGTTCGTCACCGCCATGAAGGGCTGCGACAACGTCTGCAGCTTCTGCGTCGTGCCGCATACGCGCGGCCGGGAGGTCTCGCGCCCCTACGCCGAGATCGTGGGCGAAGTCGGGTCGCTCGCGGAGGTCGGGGTCCGCGAGATCACTCTCATCGGGCAGAACGTCAATTCGTATGCGGGCGGCTGCAGCTTCGCGCAGCTCATCCGCCGCGTCGCCGCCGTGCCGGGCGTCCGGCGGATCCGCTTCACCACCAGCCATCCCATGGACCTCTCGCCGGAGCTGGTCGACTGCTTCCACGACGTGGCGCAGCTGATGCCGCACTTCCACCTGCCGGTGCAGCACGGCGCGGACAGCGTGCTCGAGCGCATGCGCCGGCGCTACACGGTCGCCGAGTACGAGGAGAGGGTCGCGAGCCTGCTCGGCGCCTGTCCCGACGTCGCGCTGACCAGCGACATCATCTGCGGGTTCCCCGGAGAGACGGAGGAGGAGCATGCGCTGACCTTGGCGCTGCTCCGTCGCGTTCCCTACGACAACCTGTTCAGCTTCGTCTTCAGCGAGCGCCCGCACACCGCGGCCGCCTTGCGCCTGTCGAAGGAACGCGCCGCCGGCGAGCGCACCCCGCAGTGGCTGGAGGTCCCGCGCGCCGTCGCGACCCGCCGGCTGGAGGAGGTGCAGCGTCTGCAGCAGGCGCGGACCCTCGCGCGGCACCGGTCGCGCATGGGATCGGACGTCGAAGTGCTGGTGGAGAGCGCGCGCACCTCGCCTGGAGTCGCCGGAGAGCGCTTCGGCCGGTCGCGGGAGAACTGGACCGTCCACTTCACCGGTGGTTGCGCGGTCGGCGATCTGGTTCGCGTGCGCGTCGAGCGCGCCGGCCTGGTCGCGCTGGTAGGAGCCGAGGTCGCGGTGATCGACGCCACCGCGCACCGGGCGCCGCCACCGCCGCGCACGCGGCTTGCGGTGGTGAGCGCGTAAGGGATGCTCCCGCTCGTCGCCCTGGTGGGACGGCCCAACGTGGGCAAATCGACGCTGTTCAACCGCATCGTGGGCCGGCGGCTCGCCATCGTGGAGGACACGCCGGGAGTGACGCGCGATCGGCAGTACGCGGAGGCCGACCACGCCGGCCGCCGCTTCCGCGCGGTGGATACGGGCGGGTTCACCGCGCGGGCCGAGGAGCAGCTGGTCCGGGCGGTCCGCGAGCAGGCCGATGCGGCGATCCGCGAGGCCGACGTGCTGGTGCTCGTCGTCGACGCCGAGCAGGGGCTGGCCGGCGCGGACCGGGAGCTCGCCGCGCTGCTGCGCAAAGGCGGCAAGCCCGTGCTGCTCGCCGCCAACAAGATCGACTCGACCCGGCGGGCGGAGGGGATGGACCTCGGCGAGCTGCACGCTTTGGGTTTCGAGGTGTTCCCGCTCAGCGCCGAACACGGCCGGGGCGTGGCGGAGCTGCTCGACGCGGCGGTGGAGAAGCTCCCCCCGCGCGCCGCGGACGAGGACGAGGCTCCCCTCGCGGACCGGGAGACGCGGCCCGGGGGTCCGGTGCGCCTCGCCGTCGTCGGCCGTCCGAACGTCGGCAAGTCGACGCTGCTCAACAGCCTGCTCGGAGAGGAGCGATTCGTCGCGGCGGCCATGCCCGGCACCACCCGCGACGCGGTGGAGGAATCGACCCAGCACAAGGGGCGCACCTTCGTCCTCGTCGACACGGCGGGACTGCGCAAGAAGCGGCAGGTCGTCGACAAGGTGGAGGTATTCAGCGCGCAGCGCGCCCTGCGCGCGGTGGAGCATGCCGACGTGGTGGTGGTGCTCACCGAGGCCACCCAGCTCGGCGTCGAGCAGGACGCGCGCATCGCCGCGCAGGCGGAGGAGCGCGGCCGCGCCGTGATCCTGGCGGTGAACAAGTGGGACCTGGTGCGCGACAAGGAAGGAGAGGCCAAGCGGCTGCGCGAGGAAGCGGCCCGGCACCTCCAGCACGTCGGATACGCGCCGCTGGTCTTCGTCAGCGCGCTCACGGGTACGCGGGTGCACCGCATCCTCGACCTCGCGGCCGAGCTGCACGACCAGGCGGCCACGCGCCTCAAGACGCCCGAGCTGAACGACTGGGTGCAGCGGACGCAGGAGGAGCATCCCGCCCCGCTGTGGCACGGCTATCCCGTCCGCTTCTCCTACGCGAACCAGGTCGGCGTGCGGCCGATCACCATCGCCGTCCAGTGCAACCGCCCGCAGGCGGTGGACGAGCCCTACCGCCGATTCCTGGTGAACCGGTTCCGCGATCGGTTCCAGCTCCAGGTGCCCGTCCGCCTCGTGCTCCGCCAGAAGAGCCGCGCAACTCCGCGCGGGCGGGGTGAGCGCACGTGAGCCCGCGACACCTCGACGCCGGCGCGCGGAACATCAATTCACCGGAGCTGTGGATCGGCTTTCTCGCCGGCGTCCTGGTGGTGCTCGCCTTCGATCTGTACCTCACCTCGCGGCGCGGCCACGGCGAGCGCTTCCGCGAGGCGATCGGCTGGAGCATCTTCTGGATCCTGCTCTCGCTCGCCTTCGGCTCCTGGCTGTGGAGGCGGTATGGCGGCGAGCCCGGCCTGGAGTTCTTCGCCGGCTACCTGCTGGAGAAGTCGCTCTCGGTCGACAACCTGTTCGTCTTCGTGCTGCTCTTCCAGAGCTTCGCGATCCCCCCGGAGTACCAGCACCGCGTCCTGTTCTGGGGCGTGTTGGGGGCGCTCGTCCTGCGGGGCACGCTGATCCTCGCCGGGGTGGCGCTCGTCCACCGCTTCCGCTGGGTGATCGCGATCTTCGGCGTCATCCTCGTCTACACGGCGGTGAAGATCGCCATCCATCGCGAGGATGAAGAGCGCGCTCCGGCCGACAATCCAGTGGTCCGGTTCGTGCGCAACCACCTGCCGATGATCGACACCATCGAAGGCCCGCATTTCTTCGTCCGCCAGGCGGGCCGGCTTTACGCGACGCCGCTGCTCCTCGCGCTCGTCGCCGCCGAGACCGCCGACCTCGTCTTCGCGCTGGACTCGATCCCGGCGGTCTTCGCGGTCACCGATGACTCCTTCCTGGTCTTCTCCAGCAACGTCTGCGCGCTCCTGGGGTTGCGCGCGCTCTACTTCGTGGTCCGCGGCGCGCTCGTCCGGCTGCGCTACCTGAAGCCTGGCCTGGCCACCATCCTCTTGTTTGTCGGGCTGAAAATGGTGCTCTACCGGTGGGTGCACCTCCCCACCGGCACCTCGCTCGCCGTCATCGCCGCCATCCTGGTGATCGCCATTGCCGCGTCCTGGCTGAAGCCCGCGCCGCCCGGTTGACTTGCGCGCGCGCTCGCTCCGGGGCAGCCTTCAGCTCATGTGCCGAATGGTGGGATACATCGGTCCTCCGATCGCGCCGGCGGATCTTTTGCAAAAACCACCGCACTCGCTCTACGTGCAGAGCTACAAGCCGCGCGAGATGACCAGCGGCGTGGTCAACGCCGACGGTTGGGGCGCGGCGCTGTGGCTCGGCGACGGGAGCGAAGGCCCCGCGCTCTACCGCAGCGCGCAGCCGATCTGGGCGGATCCGAACCTGCCGCTCGTCTGCGATCGCCTCTCGGCGACCGCCGCGCTCGCAGCGGTGCGCAGCGCCACGCCGGGCATTCCCTACGACTTCGCTTGCGTGCAGCCGTTCGCGCGCGGACGCATCGCTTTCCTGCACAACGGGTTCGTCACCGGCTGGCAGCGCGGGCCCGCCCGCGTGCTCCGCGAGGGCCTGGGTGACGCCGCGTACCAGGCGGTGCAAGGCGGCAGCGATTCGGAGGGCCTCTTCGCGCTGGTGCTCGACGCGCTCGACCGTGGCGCCGACTCGCTGCCCGAGGCGGTGCGGTCCGCGCTCGCCCGGCTGCGCCGGATCTGTTCGCAAACGAACTCCACGGCGGTCGCGACGCTCCTCGCGAGCGACGGCGAAGTCCTGGTCGGCGCGCGGCAGGCGATCGGCCTGGCACCCGCCACTCTGTACTGCGCCGGTGGTCCAGCCGGCGCACGCGAGCTAGGTTGGTGCATGGCATCGGAGCCTCTCTGGCCCGACGGGCAGGGCATCGCACGGTTCCGGGAGGTCCCGGCGGGACACCTCGCGGTGGCGAGGCGGGGCAGCGAGCCACGCGTAGAGGCGCTCTCGTGAGCGCGCCGCAAGGCGCGAGGGGCGAAGGCCCGGCCGCGCAACTCCTCGAGGCGCGCGCGTTCCTGCTCAAGGCGTGCGCCCGCCTGCCCGACGAGCGGTGGGGCGAGCGGCCGTCCCCTGCTTACAGCCCGGTCGGGTGGCACCTCGGCCATGTGGCGGCGGCGCAGGCCCGCTGGCTCTTGCCAGGAGATCCGGCGGGGGAGCGGTTCGGAGGCTTTTTCGATCCGGCGCGGACGGCGAAGGCCGCCCGGGTCGAGGTGCCGTCGCCCGGCGAGCTGCGCGCCTGGCTCGGAGCAGTGCTGGAACGCGTCCGCGAGCGGCTGCGAGCGGGGCCCCCGCCGACGGTCGGTGGGCTTCCGGCCGAGTTCCTCGTCCGGCACGTCGCGCAGCACGAGCTGCAGCACGCCGAGCACGTGCAGGTGATCGCCGCGCTCTGCGACCGGCGCCTCCACCGCGGCGCGGTGCTCGCGGAGGTCCGTGAGCCGGCGCGGCTGGAGTTCCCCACCGGCGCCAATGCGACGATCGGAAGCGACGATGCCGCCGAGGCGTACGACAACGAGCGGCCCGCGCATCGGCTGCGCCTGGCGCCGTTCTGGATCGATGCTTCCCCGGTCACCGTGCGTCAGTTCGCCCCTTTCGTCGAGGCGGGCGGCTATCGCGAGGAACGCTACTGGACGCCGGAGGGCTGGCGCTGGCGCACCGACAACGCGGTCGACGGTCCGCTGGGATGGCCCGAGCCTCCTCCCGACCACCCGGTCAGCTGCCTCTCGTGGTTCGAGGCCGACGCGTACGCGCGCTGGCGCGGAGCGCGCCTGCCCACCGAAGCGGAATGGGAGGCCGCCCGCCGCGCCGGGCTTCCGGGCTGCGGCCACGTCTGGGAGTGGACCTCGAGCTGGTTCGAGCCCTACGCGGGTTTCCGGGCGTATCCGTATGACGGCTACTCGACGCCCTGGTTCGGCACGCACAAGGTGGTGCGCGGGGGGAGCTGGGCAACGCATTCGCGCCTGAAGCGTCCAAGCTTCCGGAATTGGTACGAGCCGGGCTTCCGGGAGCTCCCGGCCGGCGTCCGTTGCGCGGGAGGCGAGTGATGCGCGGGCTCGAGCAGCTGCACGGCGGCGGTGGAAAGCCTGCGCGCACCGCGGCGCTCGCCAGCGTCGACGCGGAGGCCGCCGCGCTCGCCGAGCTCAGGGAGGCGCTCGCGCGCACGCCGCGGGAGATCCCCTGCAAGTACCTGTACGACGACCGCGGCTCGGCGCTGTTCGAGCAGATCACCCGGCTCCCCGAGTACTACCCGACGCGCACGGAGCAGGCGCTGCTCGTCGCGGAGGCGGAGGCGATCGTCGAGGCCGCGGGCGGCGCGCGCCTGTCCGAGATGGTCGAGCTCGGCAGCGGAGCCGCGTCGAAGACGGTCGCGCTCCTCGACGCGGCGCTGCGCCTGGGCGGGACGCCGCGCTACGTCGCGGTCGACATCTCCGCGCATGCGCTAGCGCGCACGCGAGAGCTCCTCGCCCAGGCGCGTCCCGAGATCCCCGTCGACGAGGTGCTCGCCGACTACACGCAGGAGCTGCGCCTGCCGGCGGCCCCGAGGGGCGGTCCCCGCCTGGCCCTGTTCCTGGGCGGCACCATCGGGAACGACGAAGACCCCGAGGCGATCCGGCTGCTCGCCCGGGTGCGCGGCCATCTCGCCCCAGGAGACCTCCTGCTCCTCGGAGCGAACCTCGTCACCGAGCCGGCGGTGATCCACGCCGCGTACAACGACGGCGCGGGAGTGACGGCGGAGTTCAACCGCAACATCCTGCGCAACGTGAACGGCCTCGCGCACAGCGACTTCGATCCGGCGGACTTCGATCACTACGCTCCGTACGTGGTCGAGCGCCAGCGCATCGACATGTGGCTGGTGGCGCGCCGCGCGCTCCAGGTCGACCTGGGCTTGATCGGGGGCCGGCTGACGCTCGCGCGAGGGGAGGGGATCCGCACCGAGATCTCGCGGCGGTTCACGCGCGAGGACGTGCGGCGCCTGCTGGACGAATCGGGCTTCGCTCCCGAGCGCTGGTTCGAATCCCCCGACGGCCGATTCGGGCTCGCGCTCGGCCGCGCCCGGGCCTCGCTCCGCGGCCTCTAGCAGAACCGCGAAGCACTCGCCCGCCCCGGCTCGGCGAGCAGGCGGGCGCCCGCGTACCGTAGAGCGGTGTTTGTGCGCCGCCGTGGTCCGACTTGACGCGACCCCGGCCCTTGTCGGACAACCCCGCCCCCACATTCCAAGGGGGCACCAAAAATGCTTCGGCGTTCTCGAAACGCAATCCTCGCCATCTTGTTTGCGGCCGCGACGGCGGCGCAGGCAGTCGTCAACAACTCCGACGGGGCCGCTCCCGCGACGGGGATCGCCGATGGCTACGCCATCGTGACCCTCTCCGATCCGCCTCTGGCCGACTGGCCGGGCGTCGCGCGCGCGAAGAACGGAAAGATCGATTTCAACAACGGCGCGAACGGCCGCTACCAGGCGGCGCTCTCGCACGCGCGGAACGACTTCAAGCAGTGGCTGAAGGCGACCAACTCGCCCGCCCAGGTGCTGCGCGAGTACGACACGGTGCTCAACGGCTTCGGGGTCCAGCTGAATGGAGCGACGTTCGATTCGCTGCGCGCGGGTCCGGGCGTCACCTCGGTCGAGCCGAGCCTCACCTACGCGCCGACGATGAATCGCTCGGTGGGAGTGATCAACGCGCCGGCCGCGTGGACGGCCGTCGGAGGCGTCGCGAACGCGGGCGCTGGCATCAAGATCGGCGTGATCGACACCGGAATCGACCAGACGCATCCGTTCCTCACCGACAACGCGCTCAATCCTCCCGCCGGCTTCCCGAAGTTCGACCCGGGCAACCAGCAGTTCACCAGCAAGAAGGTGATCGTCGCGCGCGTGTACTTCACCTCGAACGAGGGCCGCTCGTTCACCGCCGAGGCGCTCCAGGACCACGGCACCCACGTCTCCGGGACCATCGCCGGGGTGAACGGCACGACGGCCCCGGCGAACGGCAAGACTCCCGCGGTGAACGGGCTGACGGGTGTCGCCCCGAAGGCGTTCCTCGGCAACTACAACGTGTTCCCGGGCAACCTCACCAACGCCACTTCGCATGACATCGCGCAGGCCATCGAGGACGCCGTGAAGGACGGCATGGACGTCATCAACATGAGCCTCGGCGGCGGGATCAGAGGCTTCCAGGATCAGCTCACCGTGGCGAGCAACCGCGCGGCCAAGGCGGGCGTGGTGGTGGCGATCGCCGCCGGCAACTCCGGACCGGGCATCAACACGGTCGAGAGCCCCGGGCAGGCGGCGGACGCGATCACCGCGTGCGCGTCGACGAACAACCACTTCTTCGGCATCAACGTGGTCGTGGGCGGCTCGACCTTCGGCGCGGCGGTCGGCGACTTCAACGCCTTCGACCCGGCCGTGACCGCGCAGCTCGCGAACTGGAACAACACCGCCGCTGGAACGGCGAGCGGCGCGGCCACCCAGGCGTGCACGGCCATCGCGGCAGGAACGCACACGGGGAAGATCGTGATCATCGATCGCGGCACCTGCACGTTCTCCACCAAGATCCGGAACGCCCGGAACGCGGGCGCCGCCGGCGTCCTGGTCGTGAACAATGCAGCCGGGGATCCCGCGGCGATGGGCCAGGACGGAACGCCCGACCAGCCCACCACCGCCGCAGTGATGGTCGCGCTGAGCGACCGCGGAGCCATCCGCGCCGCCGCCGGGTCGAACGCGAGCGCGACCGTGAACGGCGCGACGTTCGCCGAGGTGCTGACAAACAACCAGAACTTCCTCGCCGCGTTCTCCAGCCGTGGGCCGGCCAACCTGCTCGACATCAAGCCGGACGTTTGCGCCCCGGGCGTGAACGTCTATTCGTCGATCCCGCACAACCGCTTCGCCATGTTCCAGGGCACCAGCATGGCGACGCCGCACGTGGCTGGTTCGTCCGCGCTGCTTCGCCAGCTCCATCCGGACTGGACGCCGGCGCAGGTCAAGGGCGCGCTCGTCGGCACGGCGACGCGTGACACGAAGCTCGGCACGACGAACCCGCAGAACATCGGTGGCGGGGTGATCAACCTCGCCGCGGCCAGCTCGACCGCCGCGGTGCTCGAGCCTGCGACGCTGTCCTTCCGCAAGATCGAGCCGGAGTCGGGGCAATCGAAGACCATCGCCGTGACGCTCACGAACGTGGGTAGCGCGAGCCAGACGTTCGCGGCGAGCGCGCTGGTGACGGTCGGCGCGAGCACGGGCGTGGTCGCCTCCGTGTCTCCGGCGTCGGTGACGCTCGGCGCGGGCCAGTCGGCCACGCTGAACGTAACCGTCGACGCGGCGAAGGCGGCGGCTAGCGGCCAGTACTTCGGCCGCCTCACGGTGACGCCGTCGACGGGGAACGCCGTGGCGGCGCCGCTCTGGGTGGCGATCCGGACGTTCACCGACGCCGGCCCCAACCAGTAACGCACCGCGCTATCGCAAGGCCTCGGCCCCGGGCACCGCAAGGTGCGCCGGGGCCTTCCTTTGTCTGGCCAGAGGGTTGCGCCGCGCCTTGCCACGACCCTGTACGTGCCGGTAGGCTCCCCGCCCACTAAACGTCCGGGGGGACGAGCCCTACCCACTACAGGAGATGGTCATGCGGCAGTTCGGTCGAGCGGCGACCTGCGCGGTCGCCGGGTTGATTCTCTGCATCTCCGGTGCGGCGTCGGCCGCCGCGGGCGCACTGGGCGGAAGCCTGTCGCAGCTGGTGGATCGGTGGGAGCGGGGCGACCCCAACCTGTCGCTCGTGCTCTCGATGCACCTGACGAGCCGGAGCGGCGACCCGGTGGTCAAGCTGCGGGTCGTCGACGGCGTCGCGCCGGAAACGGTGCTGCCCGAGCTGTCCGCGATCGGGTTCCGCCTGACGTCGACGAGCAGCATCGACGGGCGCCTGCTCGAAGGCTTCCTGCCGCTCGGCTCGGCGCGAGGCGCGGCGGCGGTCCCCGGGGTGCGGAACGTGCGCGCCCAGGTCCGGCCGCTGGCCAACGCGGGCTCGGTGCAGAGCCAGGCCGTGGCGCTCCAGAAAGCGGACCTGGCGCAAGCGCGCGGGATCGACGGCCGAGGCGTCCGCCTGGGCGCCCTGTCGGACAGCTTCGACGCCTGCGAAAACTGCTCCACGCGCGCGAAGGACGACGTCGCCAGCGGCGATCTTTCACCCGTGACCGTGGTCCAGGAGATCACCAAGGAGAACGGCCCGGGCAGCGACGAGGGGCGCGCGATGCTCCAGCTCGTCCATGACGTGGCTCCCGGCGCGCAGCTTGGATTCGCCAGCGCCTTCAACGGCGAGGTGCAGTTCGCCGAGAACATCCTCGCGCTGCGCAGCCAGTTCCACGCCGACGTGATCGTCGACGACGTGATCTACTTCGACGAGCCGATGTTCTCCGACGGCATCGTCGCCCAGGCGGTCGACTCGGTGAACAAGGCCGGCGCGGCGTACTTCTCCTCGGCCATGAACAACGGCATCGAGGCATACGAAGCCGACTTCCGCGCGGTGCCGTTCGCGGCGGCGCAAGCGCTCGTCGCGGCGGGCCGCGAGAACGTGAAGCTCGACCAGATCCCCGCTGCGCTCCGGCCGAAGAGCTTCCACAACTTCGGAAATGGCCCGACCCCGACCATCGCGCAGCTGATCACCACCGACGGGACCAACATCATCGATTTCCAGTGGGACGAGCCGTTCTTCCTCGGCAAGGTGAAGACCGACTACAACATCTACGTGTTCGACGCCGCCGGGAACTTCATGGACCCGGACAAGAGCGACACCGTCTTCTACACGCACGACGACAACGTGAAGGAAGACGCGGCGATCGAGCTGGCCCTGCTCGCCGCGTTCCCCGGCGAGTTGCACGGCGGAGCGAACGCGAGCGACTACCAGTTCCTCATCGGGAAGATGAACGACGGCCCCGCCCGCCACATCAAGCACGTGGTGATCAACGGCCTCGCGCCGTTCGCGGGGGAGGGTGCGTCCTCGACGTGGGGCCACGCGGCCGCGCGCGGCGCCCAGGGCGTAGCGGCGACCTTCTACGCCATCCCGGAGTTCCCCGAGGACTTCAGCTCGCCTGGCCCGGCGACGATCTTCTTCAACAAGAACGGCGAGCGCCTCGACGAGCCGGAGGTCCGGTTCACTCCGCAGATCACCGCGGCGGACGGCGTCGACACCACGTTCTTCGGCGGCGACGTGGAAGGGAACGGGTTCCCGAACTTCTTCGGCACCAGCGCAGCCGCGCCGGACGCGGCGGCGGTCGCGGCCCTGGTCATCCAGGCCGCGGGCGGCCCCGGCCGCATCCATCCGGACAAGGTCTACCGGACGCTGCAGCGGACGGCGACTCCCATCCCTGTTCCGAACGATCGCAGCTGGGCCGCTGCCTTCGCCGGACCGGTCGCGTTCTCGGCGAGCGGCGACTGGACGCGCTGGAACCGGTACTTCGGGCTCGCCGTGCAGCCGTTCACCTCGCGGACGGTGAAGTCCGTGGTCTTCGACACCGCGAGCATCGGCCTGACGTGGAGCGCGAACCCCAACCGGTTCCACGTCGGCCCGGCGAGCGGGATCGCGGCCAGCGACATCTCGTTCACGCGGACGGCGACGTCGCTCACGCTGACGTTCAAGCCGGGCGCCTTCGGCGCCGGCGACGCGTTCAAGTTCGGCATGTCCGTCTTCCATCCGCTCCTCGGCTCGACGCAGGAGGATCCGGACCGCTTCCGCGGGATGACCGTCACGGTCACGCTCGACAACGGCAGCGCCTTCACCGGGACCGTCTTCGCGGCGCCGCCCGAGCGCATCAACCGGTTCACGGGCTTCGGATTGGTGAACGCGGACGCGGCGGTCCGGAGGGTGCAGCGCGGCGGCGACGACGACTGATCGGCGCGACCCGGTTCTCGGGCGCCGCGCGGGTTCGTGCCCGCGCGGCGCCTCGGTCACGCACGGCAGTTCAGCACGATCTTCCCCATCTGCTCGCCCTGGGCCATGCGGCGGTCCGCCTCCGCCGCCTGCGAGAGCGGGAAGACGTGGTCGACGACCGGCCGGAGGCGCTCGCGCGCCACCAGGCGCAGCATGGCGCGGAATTCCTCGTCGGTGCCCATGGTCGTACCGCGCAGGTCGATCTGCTTGAAGAAGACGCGCGTCAGCTCGAGCTTCTCGGCCGGCCCGCGGGTGGCGCCGTAGGAGACGATGCGCCCGCCCGCCGCGACTACGTTGAGCAGCGCACCGAAGTCCGGCCCGCCCGCGCCGTCGATGACCACGGACGGCGGCCGCCCCGCCTGCTGGACCAGCTCCTTCTCCCAGCCTTTCTGCTTGTACGACACCGCCGCGATCGCGCCCATGCCGCGCGCCCGCTGAAGCTTCTCGTCGCTGCCGCTGGTGACCGAGACTTGCGCGCCGAGCGCCTGGGCGAGCTGCATGGCGACGGCAGCCACGCCGCCGCCGATCCCGGTGATGAGCACGTGATCGCCGCGCTTCACCTCGCCGCGCGTGACCAGGGCGCGATAGGCCGTCACGCCGGCCAGCGGCAGCGCCGCCGCCTCGGCCCAGCTGAGATGCTCCGGCATCGGCTCCAACTGGTCGAGCGGCAGGGCGATCTTCTCCGCGAAGGTGCCCTGCTTGGGCATGCCGCGGATGAAGAACGTCTTCGTGTCCTGGGCGCGCGGATCTGATCCCCAGCCCTCCGACGGATTCACCACCACCTTGCGGCCGATCGACGACGAGTCCACGCCGGCGGCGACGGATTCGACCACGCCCGCGCCGTCGGACCCGAGGATCGCGGGCAGCTGCATCTTCGCGTACAGGCCCACGCGGATGAACTCGTCGCGGTGGTTGAGGGCCGCGGCCTCCAGCCGGACCACGGCGCCGCCGGGCGGGGCGACCGGGTCCGGAACCTGGTCGACCTGGAACTGCTGGCCGATCTCGTGCAAGCGGACTGCGCGCATGGTCACCTCGTCAAGGCGGCGGCCGCCGGGCTGCCGGTGTCCAGGTGAAACGCAGGGCGACCTCGGTCCCGAAGGGCAGGTTCACGGCGCCGGAGTTGTCGAGCGGGGTGAGGGTGCGAACCGCGAGTCCCACCGCGAACGGAGCGGAAAAGAGCCAGTCGGCGCCCAGCGAGGTGCGGGTGGCGAGCGAATAGCCCGCGGCGCTCTCGGGCAGGAGCCTCACCATGCACAATTCGAGGAAGGGCGCGACGGGGGTCGCGTCGAGCAGCGCCTCGAGGCCGGCGGAGACCATGGTGAGCCGCTGCCGCTTCTGCGTTCCGCCGGCGTCGGGCAAGGACCAGAGGAGCGAGGCCGACGCGCCGCCGACCACCGAAAGCTGGTCGGTCAGCCGGTACCCGAAAGACAGCCCGGCGCCGCCGCCGCGCCGGGTCGCATCGCCGTCCGGCTGCAGGTATGCCGTCTCCAGCCGCACCGAGAGCGCCGCATCGCCGGGCCGCAGCGGGGCCGCCAGCAGGAGCGCGAGAACCAGCACGGCCGAGCACCTTACTCGATGATTGACTCCAGAGGGGAAGTCGGGCAGGAACGCCGTCCGGAAGGAGGCGGCCTTGGCGCAGAAGCTCGACCGCAAGGAGCTGAAGAAGCCCGACGAGTTCCAGGTCGTCGCCGGCAAGGTGATGGCGTGGATCGCCGCGCACCAGAAGCCCGTGCTGGCGGGGCTCATCGCTCTGGCGGTCGCCGTGCTCGGCGGCTGGGCCCTTTCGACCTACGCCAGCTCCCGCGACGCGAAGGCCGGCGCCGAGCTGGCGGCCGCGCTCGAGGTCTCCGCCCGCCCGCTCGCCTCGGAAGCGCAGGGCCAGCCTGGCGTCGAGACGTTCCCGAGCAGGGAGGATCGGTACAAGGCCGCGCTGCAGGCGCTGGAGAAGATGCGCGCCGACTTCCCGCGCTCGACGGCGGCGCAGACGGCCCAGGCGCAGATCGGCTTCCTCAAGCTGAAGGCCGGCGACGCCGCGGGCGCCCAGACGGCGCTGCAGGCATTCCTCGACGACGCGCCGAGCGGACATCCGCTGCGCGCCCTGGCGCAGGAGTCGATGGGCTACGCGCTCGAGGCGCAAGGAAAGCTCGAGGAGGCGCGGAGCGCGTTCGCGCGGCTCGCGCGGGACGGCGCTCCCGAGCGGGCGGCGTTCCAGGAGGCGCGCATCGCGCTGCTCGCGGGAAAGCCGGAGGCGAAGCAGCAGCTCGAGCAGGTGGCGAAGGAGTACGCGAAGGAACCGGTGGCGATGGAAGCGAACATGCGCCTCGAGCTGTCCTCGTTGCCGCCGCCGGGCACGCCGCAGGCGCCGGCAGCGCAGACCGGCAAGCCCGCTGCCCCCACGGCCAAAGGCAAGAAATAGATGCTCGCTGCGGCGGTGCTGGCGTTCGCGTTCGCGCCGTTCTCGCACGAACCGCTCGCGCGCGCGGCCACGGCGCAAGGGGAACGCGCCTTCTTCGTCGGCGACATGGTGCGGCTCGTGCCGCAGCGCGAGCTCGCGTTCCAGCCCCGGGAGACCGCCGCTCCGGTGCTCGACGACGCGGGTAGCCGACTCTACGTGGGCACGAACGACGGATGGGTGCGCTGCCGGTTCCACGGGCGCAACGCATGGTCGTGGCGGGCGGGCGGCTCGGTGCTGGCGGCGCCGCTGCTCGACCGCGATACGCTCTACGTCGCCTCCGCGGACGGCAAGCTCACGGCGCTCAACCGGATCACGGGCGAGGTGCGCTGGTCGACCGACCTGCACGAGGAGCTGACCACGACGCCGACTCTGTCCGGCGGCCACCTGTACGTCATGTCGAGCGAAGAGTCGGTCACCGGCGTGGACGCCGAGACGGGCAAGAGCGTGTGGAAGTTCCACCGCGATCCTCCGGCCGGCTTCACCATCCGCGGCAATTCGCGCCCGCGCGTCTCCCACGGGAGCGTCTTCGCCGGGTTCGCCGACGGATCGCTCGTGGCATTGGGTCCGGCCGACGGCGTCGCCAAATGGGTCCGCCTGGTGAGCGGCACGGGCGACTACCTGGACGTGGACGATCTGCAGGCGCCGCACGAGGAAGCCCGGGTCTACGCGGTGAGCAGCAAGGTCGGCGTCGTGGCGCTCGACGCGGCGACGGGGAATCCGCTGTGGACGGCGCCGCTGCCCGGCGCGAACCACGTGCTGGTCGACGGACCGCGCGTGTACGCGAGCGGGAAGGGCGCGCTCGTCGCGCTCGCCCGCGGCGACGGCAAGGCGCTCTGGAAGGTGAACCTCGGCAACGATCGCTACGCGACCTCCGCCGCGGTGAGCGGCGGGCTGCTGCTCTTGTCGATCGACCGGGGTCCGCTGATCGCGGTCGACGCTGTCACCGGACGGGCGCGAGGCGCCTTCGATCCCGGCTCCGGATTCTCCGGGGGCCCGCTGGCCATCCCTGGCGCGGCGTTCGCCGTCTCGAACGCGGGAGTGCTCTTCTCCCTGGGGCTCCTCCCGTGAAGCGCCGGGTCCTCGTCGTGGCCGCGCTGATCGAGCGCCGCGGCGAGGTGCTGGTGGCGCGCCGCAAGGAGGCGGGCGAGCGCGCGGGATTGTGGGAGTTCCCCGGCGGAAAGGTGGAGGCCGGGGAAGGGGAGCGAGCGGCGCTGGCGCGGGAGCTGCGCGAGGAGCTGGGGGTACGCGTGCAGGTGGGAGAGCTGTACGAGCGGCTCGAGCACATCTATCCCGACCTCGACGTCGAGCTGGCGCTCTACCGGGCGCGGCTCCACGAGCACGAGGAGCCGCGCCCGCTCACCGCCGAGGAGCTGCGCTGGGTGCCCCGGCGCTTGCTGCCGGGATTGCGCTTTTGCGAGGCGGACGTTCCTGTGCTCACGAAGCTCGCCGAAGAACCGTGCTGACCGCCTCGTTCCGGCACATCCGCGGGATCGGCCCGATGCGCGAGCGGCAGCTGTGGATGCAGGGCGTGGGGAACTGGGACGCGGTGCCCGGGGGGATGGTGCTGGCCGAGCGGCTGGACGCGAAGCTGCGCGCGGGAGTGGCCGAGAGCCGCGCCCGCCTCGCCGCGGACGATCTGGATTTCTTCGCGCGGGCCCTTCCCGAGACGGAGCACTGGCGGCTGCTGCCCCACCTCGTCGAGCGGGCGGGATTCGTCGACGTGGAGACCGCGGAGGACGTGACCGTGATCGGCGTCCTCGACGCGGAGGGCCCCCGGTCGTTCGTGCGCGGCCGCGATCTGCACGAGTTCCCGCGCCGCGCGGCGCGCTGGCGAGCGGTGGTGACGTTCAACGGAACGGCGTTCGACCTGCCGCATCTCCGCCGGCTCTTCCCGGGTTGGCAGCCGCCGGCCGCGCACGTGGATCTGTGCGTGCTGCTGCGGCGGCTGGGCGAGGCCGGTGGGCTCAAGCAGATCGAGCCGCGCCTCGGGCTGCAAAGGCCGCCGCACCTCGCGCCGCTCACGGGGACCGATGCGGTGTGGTTGTGGCGCGCCCAGCGCGAAGGTGACCGGACCGCGTTGCGCAGGCTGCTGGAGTACAACCTGCACGACGCCTTCCACCTCCGGCCCATCGCGGAGATCGCCTACAACCGCATGCTGCTGCGGTCGCGCATGCCCGCGCCTCCGCTGCCGGTGACGGAGCGAGGTGCGATGCTGTACGACGTCAGCAAGGCGGTGGAGCGCGCCCTCCAGTAGACTGGTGGCGCGCCAGCGGAGCGCGGGGACTTTCAGCCGCCGGGCTGACCCTCCGCGCGGGCCGCCGCCCCCGCCGCCATCCGGCGCTGCCGGTGCGCGATGATGAGGAGCGCCGGCAAGAGCACCAGCGCGGTGAGGATCGTCGTGACCTCGCCGATCATCGCGTACTCGCCGAAGCTGCGCAGCGCGCGGTTGAGCGAGATGAGCAGCGATCCGTATCCGACGATGGAGGTCCACGAGCAGAGGGCGACGGCCGGGCCCACCTCCGCCAGCGCCTCGACGACGCGCCCGCCGCGCTCGTGCACCCGCGCCGCCACGTTCGCGCCGTAGTCGACGGCGATGCCGAAGGTGATCGGATAGACGATGAAGTTGAAGAAGTTGATCTTGAGGTGCAGGAGCGCCGCCACGCCGCTCATCAGCGCCACCCCCACGGTGAGCGAACCCAGGACCTCGACGCTGGTCCGCACGTGGCGGAAGAAGAGGATCACCAGCAGGAAGACGCCGGCGAAGGAGAGCAGGGTGGTGCGCGGACCCTCCTTGTCGATGTCGGTCAGGAGATCGGCGAAGATGACGTTCTCTCCCGTGGCGTCGACCCGCTTTCCCGCGACGGGCACGTTGCGCACGCCGCGCACGAACGCTTCCAGGTTGGGCGCCAGCTCCAGCTTGGCGTCGGGCCGCGCGACCACCTGGGCCAGCTTGCCGATCGATCCGTCCCGCTCACGGAACTTGTCGAGAAGGCTCGCCGGCGCCTGCTCGAGCTTCACCGGCCGCTGCGCCGCGAGCTCACCGCGCACCTGCTCCACCCTGGCGCGCAGATCGGGCGGGAGCCGCGAGAGCACGCGTCCACCCAGCTCGCCGGCGATCTCCGCGATCGCGGCGAGCTTCGCCGGCTGCTGATCGGGTCGCGGGACGACCATCGAGAGACTGTTGCAGCTCTCGATCAGCTTCGCGTAGTCCGGCTGTTGCGCCCGCTTGCGGATGACGTCGCAGAACTCGTCCGCTTCTTCCCAGGATTCGAGCAGCGCGATGACTCCCGCCGTGGACGCGCCCAGCGACGTGCCCGCGCGCGCCTGATCGTCGAGCAACTGATGCTGGCCCTTGATCTCGTTGCTCAGGTTCTCGAGGTTGCGCTCCATCGCGTTGGGCAGGTCGCGGAAGAAGGCGACCAGCGCGACGGCGGTGGCCAGGGCGAACAAGGTCGCGATGAGGCCAGGGCGGGCGAACAGCCGATGCAGGAAGGGAATCAGCGCGCGGCCTTCCTCGCCCCCGTCCGGCGAGACCTTCGGCGCTCCGCGGGCCTTCTCGTAGACGGCCAGGAAGGCCGGGACCAGCAGGAAGGTG